>CAYMCT010000034.1:0-9699 GCA_964389075.1 uncultured Lachnospiraceae bacterium | reverse complement strand
TAACGTGATGTGAAATTTAATGTGATATGCATATCTTGTTTTTTGTCGCAAAATCATCCACTATATATTGTGCATATGACAATTATAACACATCTGTTACGATTTGTATATAGTTTTTTGAAAAAATATTTCAAAACGGTTACAAATTTATCTTTTAAATTACCGCTATTTTGGAGGATTTGTACATATGAGCGAAAAAGACACACAAATTATCAGAATTTTATGCGAGGAACTTAACATAAAACCGTGGCAGGCAGAAAATGTTATCGGACTGATTGATGACGGAAACACAATCCCATTCATTGCACGTTACCGAAAGGAAGCTCACGGCGCAATGGACGATACTGCTCTGCGTGAGTTTGATAAACGACTTACATACCTGCGTTCACTTGAGGAAAAAAGAGCGGATACGCTACGACTCATTGACGAACAGGGTAAGCTCACAGAAGAGCTGTCTGCCGCAATAAATGCAGCTAAAACAGTTTCAGAGCTTGACGATATCTACCGTCCGTTCAGACCTAAGCGCCGTACACGTGCAACCGTTGCACGCGAAAAAGGACTTCTTCCTCTTGCAATTGCACTGTTCAAACAGGACAGTTCTGTCACAGACCCAATCGCATTGGCAAGCGAATATATTAATGAAGAGAATGGTATTTCAACTGCCGAGGAAGCTCTGGCAGGCGCAATGGATATAATCGCTGAAGAAATAAGCGATAATGCGGAATACCGAAAAGAGTTAAGAGCACGAACTCAGGAAACAGGTGTGCTTTGCGTAAAAGCCGCAAAAGACGAGGACAGTGTGTACAGTCAGTATTACGAATACAGTGAGGGCATTGCGAAGCTTCCGCCCCACCGCTTACTTGCAGTGAACCGTGGCGAAAAGGAAGGCTTCCTGTCAGTTAAGCTTGAAGCAGACGAAACTGCAATGGTAAACTACCTCATACGCCGCACTACTCCCAAGAACGAAACACCTGCTACAGAATATGTAAAGCTTGCAGCAGAGGATGCGTACAAGCGCCTTATAGCTCCGTCACTCGCAACCGAAATCAGGAATGCTGCAACCGAAGTTGCTGAAGAGAGCTCAATAAAGGTGTTTGGCAAAAACCTCAACGGACTGCTTATGCAGCCACCTGTACGCGGCAAAATTGTGATGGGGCTTGACCCCGGCTACAGAACCGGCTGTAAAATCGCTGTAGTTGACGAAACCGGAAAAGTGCTTGATACGGGCGTTGTATACTGCACATTACCAAACCACGATAAGGACAAAGCAAAAGCTATACTCAAGGATATGATTTTACGTCACAATGTTGAGATAGTTTCTATCGGAAACGGAACAGCCTCAAAGGAATCAGAAATTCTGGTTGCAGACCTAATCAAAACAATCGACAGACCGGTATTCTATGTGATGACAAACGAGGCAGGCGCAAGTGTTTACAGTGCATCAGAGCTTGCCGCTGAGGAATTCCCTGAGTATGATGTTGCACTCCGCAGTGCTGTTTCTATTGCAAGACGTTTACAGGACCCATTATCAGAGCTTGTTAAAATAGACCCGAAATCAATCGGCGTTGGTCAGTACCAACACGATATGAATCAGAAACGGCTCGGCGAAGCGCTCGGTAATGTTGTTGAAGACTGTGTTAACAGCGTAGGTATAGACCTTAACACAGCGTCACCGTCGTTACTCTCATATGTAGCCGGAATTAACAAGACAGTAGCAAAGAACATTATTCTTTACAGAGAAGAAAACGGTAAATTCCACACACGCAAACAGCTGCTTAAGGTGCCAAAGCTCGGTGCAAAGGCATTCGAGCAGTGTGCAGGCTTCCTCAGAATCCCCGATGCGGATAATGTACTTGATAATACCTCTGTTCACCCTGAGAGCTACAGCGCAGCACTAAGCCTGCTTGAAAAGCTCGGATATACAGAAGAAGATGTTAAAAACGGAAATATAGAAGATATAAGAACAAAAGCAAAGAGCTTCGGACTTGCCAAGCTCAGTGAGATGCTCAGCACCGGCGAAATGACACTTGCTGATATTATAGACAGCTTACTGAAACCCGGACGTGACCCACGTGATGAACTGCCTCAGCCGGTTCTCCATTCTGAAATTCTTTCGATGGAAGACCTCAAGCCTGAAATGGTTCTTGACGGAGTTGTGCGTAATGTTATAGACTTCGGAGCGTTTATTGATATCGGAGTACATCAGGACGGACTTGTACACATCTCACAGATATGCAACCGCTTTATAAAGCACCCGACAGACGTTTTATCAGTCGGTGACAGTGTAAAGGTTAAAATACTTGAAGTCGACCCGAAGAAAAAGAGAATATCACTTACTATGAAAAACATATAAATACAGGAGGATTTCTTTATGACGGATTATGTTTCTTTCCCTGCATTGGGAATTGACCTTAAGCTTTCTCCGGTTGCATTCTGCATAGGCGAAAAATGCATATACTGGTATGCACTTATAATCCTGCTTGGATTTCTCGCCGGACTCGCCCTTGCTTCAGCAGGCTGCGAAAAGCGTGGGCTTGAAAAGGATCAGGTTTTCGATATTGCTTTGATAGGCATTATTGCAGGAATAATAGGTGCAAGAATATATTACGTTCTGTTCGCACTTGACGAATTCAAAGACGACTGGCTCGATATTTTTCGGATATGGGAGGGTGGACTTGCCATATACGGCGGTATAATCGCCGCAATAATATCCACACTCACATACAGCAAAATAAAGAAGCTTAACATATGGAATACGTTTGATGTATGCTGTGTAGGCTTGCTTCTGGGGCAGTCAATAGGCAGATGGGGCAACTTCGTAAACTGCGAGGTATACGGCAGAGCCACAGAATCACTTTTCGGTATGAGCATAAACGGCGGAACTCCGGTTCATCCGCTGTTCCTGTACGAATCGCTGTGGAGTCTTGCAGGAGTGATATTAATCCTTCTGCTCCGTGACAGAAAGACAAAAAACGGTCAGGTAATATGCTTGTATCTGTTCTGGTATTCGCTCGGCAGGCTTTTCCTTGAAGGAATGCGTGATACCGACTACATCCTCTACCTTATCCCCGGCAAGCTCGGAATTTCGCAGTTTGTAGCAGCATTATCTATCGTAATTTCAATAATTACGTTTGTTTATATAACAAAATCAAGCAAAAAATGCTTTCAATTAAAGTAAAAAACAATGCGGCAGTTCAGATTGAATTGCCGCATTGTTTTTATTGCTTTTTCACTACTTTTCCATTTGAATTTACTGTATAAACAGAATTTTCCGAATCTACTGTAACACTTACACCGCTGTTATTAAGCATATCAAGTGCATTCTGCTCTATATTCGTTACCGACGCAGGTATTGTAACACTTTCCCACGATACAGAACCGCTTCTGCAATAGAAAGCTCCGCTCTTTACCGTAGTACAGCCCTCTTCGATTGCAACTGATGAACGCTTAACGGGAACATACCAAAGTACCTTTCCATCCTTTGAATACACAACACCGTCTGCCGATTTATAATTTTCGTTTGTATCCTTTATCAGCACTCTCTCACAAGCATTATAAACGTACATTGCAACCGCAAAATTATTGCCTGTCTGATTTATAATATTTTCAGGTACTGTTGTGCTGAATACAAAGCTGTCAGGAAGTGTAATCTCCTTTACCTTAGAGTGTCCGAATGCCATTTCATCTATCTGCGTTACACCCTCCGGAATTATGTATGATGTATCTGCCTTACCTGCAGGATATGAAACAATTCGCTTACCATCACTTGACAGAAGCACACCGTCAACAGCCTTGAAATAAGCACTGCCCGCTCCCACTTTAAACTCTGTACTTGAACGGAACGCATCATAGAACACATGACCGCCATAGCCTGTATTCTTTTCACCTTCGCCCTTTACTACAGCCAGGTCACCGCCTATTACTGATACGGTTGAAGGTATAGTCACCGACGTATTGCTTAGCTTGTTACAATGGTCAAACGCAAAATCTCCTATATGGTTAAGCCCCTCAGGCAGTTCAAGCGAATTTGAGATTGTGTTTCTGTTCTGAAACGCAACAGCGCCTATACTCTTAAGTGTTGACGGCAATGTAATTGATGAAAATCCGCTCGACTGTGAACTGTTCATAGCAAACGCATATGCACCGATTTCCGTAACACCCTCCGGAATATTAAGCTCACCCGTAAGCGGACATTCCGTAAATATTCCCTCCGGAACAGATGAAATGCCCTGCGGTAATATAAGCTCTCCCGTAAGAGAACTGCATCCGCAAAATGTATACGGATAAAGCACAGCACATCCCGACAAATCCAAATCCCCGCTCAAGCCCGAGCAATAATAAAACGCATACGGTCCAATAAGCCTTACTGTTGACGGTATATCAATTTCACCCTCAAGGAAGTCACAGCCGGCAAACAGAAATGTACCAAGCATCTGTATACCGTCTGAAATTTCAACTGATTTTGCTTTTTCACTGACACTTATACCATTATCAGTTATAACACACTCGCCAAACAGCGTACCAATTTCACCGTTGCCAATACGAGTCACATTCTGCACGCTGAAAATGGTTTTGCCGTCAATCATATTCGGGATTACAAGTGTATCAACTGTAGGTCCGATATATTCTTCTATTGAGTGACCGTCATCACCAAGTATCCAATTCTCTGCATTCCCCTCAACAATCTCATATGTATACGGAATGCCTTTACCGTTAAATGCATCCTTGCCGTTTGATTTCAACGAACCGATACCAATAGATGCTTCAGGTCGGTTCACTATTATACTCACCGTAGCTGCACCGCCTGTAATTTTCGGAATACTGAAATCTCTTATAACGCTCTCGTCACCGTATGAACAGGATACACAAAAACCGTCTATTGCATAATCGCCGGGATCAATTGTCAGAGTATAAACCGACACACTTTCACCGTTCTCAAATTCAACTGATTTACCGTCAGAGGAAATCGTTCCACCCTCTACACTACCGCTAAGCTCAGCCTGTTCAGCCGATGAAACAGTCGGGTTTTCCGTATCGCTTACAGAAAACAGCGAAACACCGCCCGATGCACTGTATATATCTATATCAAGACTTTCAGCCACGCTCGGCATCTCTATATTTTCAACGTCTATTTTCATTTCCGGCATAGGCGCCGATTCTGCAAAAGATACAGGAATAACAGAAAGAAGCGTTGCCGTTGCAGAACACAAAGAAATTATCTTTTTCAAATCAATCCCTCCAATCAGAATTCAATCGAAACAATATCTGCAACCCCATCAAGCTTATTACCGTTTATCTCAAGCGTACCTGCACGCATTGCTTTTTCGGTGTTGACGATTGCTGATGATGTTAAAACTTCAGAAGCTTTAAGTTCCAATATATTCATTTCAGGTGTTTTATACTCACGTCCCATAAAATATACCTCCATATATAATTGTATTTTTATTATATAAAAAACGGAGGAATTTGTCAACAACAAAGGGAGTGTTTAAATTAACACTCCCCAAAAAAAATCACATAACTTCAACCAACATTCTGTTTACAGCACTTACAAGTGCATAATTTGAAGCGGTATTGATGTTTTCGTGAACACCCACACCCCAGAATATTTTATGATCGTCCTTATCGTTGATTGCTATGTATGTAGCCGCCTTTGATGTTGATTTTCTTTCCAATGCGTGTTCTGTATATTCACAAATTTCGAAATCAATATCAATGAGCTTTCTCAATGCAACACACAACGCATCAAGCGGACCGTTACCTGTACCTGTAATTCGCTTTACATCTCCGTTATACTCAATAACAGCATCAACAGTAGTTGCCGAATCTGTATTTACCGAGTTGTATGACGCAATCTTCATCGGTGTAGTAATATTAGTATATATATCCTTGAACGCTCTGTGTATCTCGCTGTTTTCAAGCACAGTATGCTTTTCGTCTGACATATCATTTATGATACCAGAGAACTCTGTAAGCATATTCTTCGGAATGATATAGCCATACTTCTTCGCCATTACATAGCTTACACCGCCCTTACCCGACTGACTGTTAATCATAATCGGCTCATACTTTCTGCCTATATCGGCAGGATCAATTGTGAGATACGGATTAGCCCACTTGTTTTCAGGATGCTCGTCGAACATATCGAAGCTCTTTTTGATAGCGTCCTGATGGCTGCCCGAAAACGCAACATATGCCATATCACCTGCATACGGATGGCGTGAATGAATGTTCATCTTGTTGAACTTCTCAAACATAGCAATAGCTTCGTCTATATTGCTCAGGTCAAGCTCAGGGTCAACACCCTGCGAGAACATATTAAGTGCTATTGTAACAATATCCGCATTACCGGTTCTCTCTCCGTTACCAAACAGCGTTCCCTCTACTCTGTCAGCACCCGCAAGCATTGCAAGCTCTGATGATGCAACGCCTGTTCCACGGTCGTTATGAGCGTGTACACTGATTATGAGGTTCTCTCTGTTCTTGAGATTCTTGCACATATACTCAATCTGGTCAGCATAGATGTTTGCAGTCGCTACCTCGATTGTTGACGGAAGGTTTATAATAACCTTTCTTTCAGGTGTCGGGCAGAAGATTTCGTTTACTGCGTTTACAACCTCTACTGCGTATTCAGGCTCTGTACAGGTAAAGCTTTCAGGCGAATATTCGTAACGTATGTTGCCGTCGAGCTTTGAATCAACAAGCTCCTTAACGAGCTTTGCACCGTCTATTGCGAGCTTCTTTATAGCTGCCATATCCTTATGGAATACAACCTCTCTCTGAAGGGTTGATGTTGAATTATAAAGATGTATAATGGCATTCTTTACACCCTGTAAAGCTTCTACCGTTTTTTCAATTATATGTTCTCTTGCCTGAGTAAGAACCTGAATAGTAACATCGTCAGGAATTCTGTGCTCATCTATAAGACGGCGAACAAAATCGTATTCTGTGCCCGATGCTGCAGGGAATCCTACCTCAATCTCCTTAAAGCCAAGCTTTACGAGGTATTCAAAGAATTCAATCTTTTCATCTATTGTCATAGGTGAATACAATGCCTGGTTACCGTCACGCAGATCAACACTGCACCAAATAGGTGCGTGTGTAATCACCTTATCACACCACTCACGATTTTCAAGCGGTACCGGATGATACATTCTTGTATATTTCTGATAATTCATAAAAAACGATCTCCTTTATATATAAACTAAAAAATCGAACCAGCCTGTGGTTCGACAACTCCGTTCACACACGGACAAAACTGACAACCACAAGTAGCCTCAGTCTGTTAGTAGTAGATTCAATTGTGACGCGATACTCTTTTTCATATCCGTACACCTCTTAAAATCATATTATTGCTATTTTACAATAAAACCTCACATTTGTCAAGCTTTTTTCCATTCTTTTCGTATATAAATAAAAAAACACTTGCTATGTTTGTTTTTTTGTAGTACAATAATGGTATATTTATACGAAAAGAGGTAACTATATATGAAACAGATTTCAACAGCAAATGCTCCTGCAGCTATCGGACCGTATTCACAGGCTATCGTTTCAGGAAGCTTATTGTTCTGCTCAGGTCAGATTCCAATTAATCCTGCAACAGGCGAAATTCCTGAGGGGGTTGAGGCACAGGCAGAGCAGGCACTTACAAATGTAAAGAACCTTATTGAAGCCGCAGGCTCAAGCATAGACAACGTAATTAAAACAACAGTGTTCATAAAGGATATGAACGACTTCGCTAAAATAAACGAAATATATGCAAAATATTTCACCGAACCGTTCCCGGCACGCTCATGTGTTGAGGTTGCAAGACTTCCTAAAGACGTTTTGCTTGAAGTAGAAGCTATAGTTGAGCTATAAACGCAAAAACAACCGCGCATCGGCACGGTTGTTTTTATATTTTACCATTCCATATTCTCGATAATAGCTTCGATTTCTTTAACTACATTATCACGGTTCATTTCTTCACCGAAAGTAACACATACAACACAGAACTTACCACGCTTTACAAACGAATATGTTATTGCGTAGTTCAGACGCTCTCCTGAATCCTCCTCAATAACCGAAACATATTCCGTCTGACCGTTTACCATTTTTATTGCCGGCATCTGAATTGTTTTTGCACCTTCTACATTGTCAACCAATGCATTATGCAGCGACTCCGCCATTTTTGATGCCGAAACCGAATTGTCGTAATCATACAAATACATCGCCATCATATTGCCTGTATTTGCTTCTATGGCAGTAAGATATCCTGCGTCGTCACCGCCTGTTACCACCCAACGCTCAGGAAGGTGTACTGTCACACTGTCCACCTTATAGTCGAGCATAAGATCATCACTGTATGTCGTGCGCATTACATATCCTACTTCCTCGCTGTCTATATCAGTAATCTTTATACTGTTAATAATAGCGCTTACATCCACCTTGTCCTCTGCTCTGGTTTCTACAGTAAAATTGATTATATAGTCGCCGTTTTCAATAAACAAATCATACATCTGCGAATCCGCATATTTTGTTCCCGTAATATCGCAGGTGTAATAATATGCAGGCTTTGTATCAATTGTAATCTCTTTTATTTCTGACGACTGAGTTGTGTTCTCAGCAAGATTATTTGCATTCTTATCTCTGTCACGCTGGGCGGACTCCTTAATTTCCTCTCCGTTGCCCTTTGAGAATAAATATGCATAAACAGAGCTTCCGGCAGAGAAATCCTCCGCATCTGACGATGCTACTATTTTATCATCGGCATTATCAAATTCGTACCAGTCTGACGGAACATCAAATTCCAGACCCATTACTGCGTTTTTGTAATGTCTTACACCGTCTTTAACACTTGATATATCTTCAGTATCATTTCCTGTTCTTGTACGGAGCACGAATGTTTCGGCTATTGCTATAGCCTCGTTGTATAAATCCTTTTCTTCAGCTGACGAACTGATTGTTATATCGTAATAGTTTCCGTTCTTTATATAAGTATAAAGAGCATAGAAACCTGATTCATCCTTGAACTGTATAACTGCATACTCGTCACCGTGTGAATTTTTTTCCTTTGTTGCTTTTGAAATAATAGCGCTGCTGAAAAAGCTCTTTGAGCTTGAAACAATCTTATCAAGCGTTGTGTTATCATCTTCAGCAATCGGAGTTATATTTATATCAAAATATGTAGCACCGTTTACAAAGTACACATCTCTGCAATCTGCACTTATTGAATCAACCGAAAAATTGTTCGGGTTCTTCATACTCCAGCCGTAATAACTGTCTGTGATATATTCCTTGTCTATGGCTACCTGAATAGTTGAGCCCTGCTCTCCGGCGGCAACCTTTGTTACGGTAATTCCGCCCGTTGCACCGTCCCAGCCAACCTCTGCACCGAATGTTTCACTAATAAACCGGAGCGGTACCATAGTTGTGCCGTCACCCAGGATTACCGGTGCTTCTTCAAGCTGTTCTGTATGGTCATTAACTGTTACCGATTTTGAGCCTACAACAAACCCAAGCGTAACATCAGGATATGTAATGGTTATCGAACGTGCTTCGCCGTTCCATACCACCTCTGCACCGAACGCTTCTGTGATAACACGGAGCGGTACCATAGTTGTGCCGTCACCTGCAATAAACGGTTTTTCAACCTCAACAGCATTGCCGTTTATCGACAGAACACTGTCACCAACCTTGAAGGATATTTCTACTTTATCC
>CAYMCT010000033.1:0-9867 GCA_964389075.1 uncultured Lachnospiraceae bacterium | reverse complement strand
ATAGAACGCCGCAAACAGCACCGTATTTAGTCCGGTAAAGGCATAAATTAGCTTGGGAATATGCTGAATTTACTGAAGAGATTGCACAGATAGATAAGCTTATGGAAGAGATAGAAATTCTCAACGATAAGATTGCAGAGCTTAAAAACTCACTAAAGTGCGCTGATTGTGGTACGCTGAACTCCAATTCTTCTGACTTTTGTTCAAAATGCGGTTCCCCGTTGCCTAAGCAGGAATCAGAAGAAGAAATCGACATTAATGATGCTGATGAAATTGACGACGACGATGTAATCATCATCACTCCACAGAAACCTGAATAACGAGAGGATAAAATATGGATTTTGATAAGCTAAAAAAAGCGGCAAAAGATACGTTAATGAAGGTAACTACAAAAATCGAAGAATCGCTTGACGTTGATATTGATATTTCTGATCCGGACGCTGATATTGACACCGCTGTGCCCGACTCACCCAACACCGCACCGGATGAAGAAATCGAACTCACTCAAAAGTTTGATTTAAAAAATATGCTCGACAGATTTAAGAAGAAAAATCTTGATATGAGCATTGATGATCCTGATGAATTTGATGCTACGCCTTCCGGAGATGCTTCAGAAGTAACAGAATTGAAGACTTCGCTTGACAAGCTGGACGAAGGGATTTCACAAATTACCTCAAACCACAGTGAACAGATTGACATTCTGAAGGAACAGCTTGAAGCTATAAAAACCGACATTGATGATATGCGGGAAAATTCTTTAGATGTAGCAACAAAGCTTGGCAATATTGAAGACGGTATAAATCTGCGGCTTGGTTCTACCGAAAAGAAGCTTGCTGAAATTTCGAATTCAATCGCCAGCATATCAAAGCTTAACGATAGCATATTTGATCTGAAAAATGCTCAGATGAACACAAGAAACTCACTTACCGACCTGGATACCGCTTTTACAAAGATGAAGAAAAAAATGACTACAAGTATTATCATAATGAGTATTCTTGCAGCTATCCTGGTAATTCTTGAAATTATTAATTTGCTTTCATAAAAAACAGGCGGCTTGCCGCCTGTTTTTATATAATAGGGGTAAATATGAACTATTTAATTGATAATCTGTATAACAACAAGGATTTATCCGATGACCGTCTGAAAACGCTGATTGCGTCTGAAAACAATGAATACCTTTTCCAAAAAGCTCTCGGGCGTAGAAAAGAGTTTTATTCTGATTTGGTATACACACGTGGGCTGATTGAGTTCTCTAACTACTGCAAAAATAACTGTCTTTATTGCGGACTACGTGCAGAAAATACAAATCTGTGCCGATACAGACTTTCAAAGGATGATATTTTAATATGCTGCAAAAACGGCTATGAGCTTGGCTTCCGTACTTTCGTTTTACAGAGCGGCGAGGATTTATATTACAGCGATAGTGATATATGCGACATTGTTTCTTCAATAAAAGAGCTTTATCCCGACTGCGCCGTAACACTTTCAATAGGAGAAAAAAGCTACCAATCCTATAAAGCATACAAGAATGCCGGCGCAGACCGCTATTTGTTACGGCACGAAACAGCCGATTCGTCGCATTACAGTCGGTTACACCCCACGAATATGAACATAGAAAGCCGCAAGGAATGTCTTTATAGCCTGAAAGAGCTCGGTTATCAGGTGGGCTCGGGGCTTATGGTAGGAAGTCCGTACCAAACGCTCGACAATCTTGTTGCAGATTTACGTTTTTTGCAGGAATTACAGCCTGATATGATAGGGATAGGCCCGTTTCTGCCCCACCACAACACTCCTTTTTGTGATATGGGCAAGGGTTCGCTTACCCGCTGCCTTAATCTTATAGCCATATTAAGGCTTATGTTTCCCTACGCACTTATACCATCAACCACGGCTTTAGGCACGATACACCCAAAAGGACGTGAAATGGGGCTTATGGCAGGTGCAAACGTATTGATGCCAAATCTTTCGCCCGATAACGTAAGAGGGATGTACGAGCTTTATAACAACAAAATTCACACCGGTGCAGAGGCAGCAGAGCATATCGAACGGCTGAAAGAAATCATTGCCGGACTTGGGTTTAAGGCTGCGACAGATATAGGTAATGTGATACGACACTGAAAAGAGGTGATAACCGTGCCTGACTTATTCAAGGGCGGGTTTGGATTAGAGCGGGAAACTATGCGTACAGACAACAACGGCAAGCTTGCCGTTACACCGCATCCATTTTCCGACGAACGATTTGTTCGTGATTTCAGCGAGTTCCAGCTCGAGATTATAACGCCGGTATGCGACAGCACAGATCAGCTTATGAAAACACTGTCACATCTTGATTGTGACGCAAGAGAAATTTTAAAAAAACAAAATGAACATTTGTGGCTATACAGCAATCCGCCACACTTTGAAACCGAGGATGAAATTATCATAGCCAATTATACGGGCAATGAAAAATCCAAGCACGACTACAGAGTATATCTTGCGAACAAGTATGGAAAAAGGATTATGCTCTATTCCGGCATACACCTGAATTTCTCTTTTGCAGAGGACACTTTAAAAGCACTGCACACAACAGCTGAAAGCTACAGAGATTTCAAAAATAACCTCTATTTCAGGCTCTCAAAGCAAGTGCTAAAGCACAGCTGGCTACTTGTTCTGCTTACTGCTGCAAGTCCTGTTTACGATGCTTCACTAAAAAAAGATCATACCTCAGGTACAAGGTTTGATAATATTGCCTCACTACGTAACAGCGAATGTGGATACTGGAATGATTTTTTACCGATTCTTGATTATTCAAGCCTGGAGGCACACATAAGATCGCTTAATACTTATATATCAAACGGCAAGCTGTTTTCCGCAGCTGAGCTGTACTTACCGGTACGACTCAAGCCTGTCGGGAGCAATTGCTTAGAAAGACTCACAGAGAGCGGAGTTAATCATATTGAGCTTAGAATGTTTGACGTGAACCCTCTCGCACCGCTTGGGATATTCAAAGAGGAGCTTGACTTTGCACACTATTTTCTTATATACCTTATGCAACTGCCTGATTTTGATTTCACTCCTCAGCTGCAAAAGCAGGCAATAGCCGACCATAAGGCAGCAGCAAAATACGATTTGGGAAGTATCCGAATAGGCGGCCGACCGGCACTTAATGCCGGGCTGGAATTGCTTGATAAAATGTGTGATTATTTCAAAGACTGTCCTTTCGCCTTAAAAAATATCGGGTTGCAAAAGGCTAAGCTGTTAAACGACAATAGATACTGCGTTAAAATATATGATAAATACTATAATAATTATAATTCGCTTATGAATTAAAAAGCCCTTATACGTTAGTATAAGGGATCTTTTTATGATTATCAATCAATATACAAATTCAAATTCAAGGTCACCGATAGAAACTATCTCGCCCTCTTCAATTCCCATATTGATAAGCTCTTCAATAACACCTCTGTTAATAAGCGCTCTCTGGAAATAGCCAAGACTCTCGTTATCATCAAAGGTTACACTGTTTCCAACAGCCTCTATCCAAGAGCCTGTTATTACATACTTGCCGTCCTCCTTGTTGATTTCAAAGCCCTTACCGCTCTTATCAACCACACGCTCTGCCTCAAGATCTACCTGAGGTTCAAATGTGATTATTGGCGGAAGCTTCTGAATCTCCTCAAAGGTACGTTTCATAAGCTCGTTTACACCTTTGCCTGTTGCAGCTGAAATTTCAAACACTTCAAGACCCCTGTTTTTCATCTCTGCAAGGAACGCATTATATGCATCTTCGTCCTGAATTATATCCGTCTTGTTAGCTACAACTATCTGCGGACGTTCTTCAAGAGCCATATCGTATGCCGACAGCTCCTCATTTATAATATCAAAATCCTCTATGGGATTTCTGCCTTCTATACACGAAACATCAACCACGTGAATGAGCAGTCTTGTACGCTCTATATGACGCAGGAATTCGTGTCCAAGACCTACACCCTCGCTTGCACCTTCTATAATACCCGGTATATCTGCCATTACAAAGCTTCTGTGCTCGCCCAGATCTACTACACCGAGGTTCGGTTCAAGAGTTGTGAAATGGTAGTTTGCAATCTTAGGCTGTGCCTTTGTCGTCATTGAAAGCAGCGTTGATTTACCAACATTAGGAAAACCAATCAATCCAACATCTGCCAAGAGCTTCAGCTCAAGAACAACCTCTCTCTCCTCGCCCGGCTGACCGTTCTTAGCAAAGTTAGGAGCCTGTCTTACTGCTGTTGCAAAATGTGAGTTGCCCCAACCGCCGTTACCGCCTTTGGCAACAACTACGTCCTTTTCGGGGTCGGATAAATCTGCTATTACAAGATTTGACTCGGCATCCTTTACAACGGTACCCTGCGGTACGTTTATAATGATGTCGTCGCCGTTCTTGCCCTTTTTACGTTGACCCGCTCCGTCCATTCCGACTTTTGCAACATACTTACGCTTGTACTTGAAATCCATAAGTGTTGTCATACCCGTGTCAACGTGGAATATAACATTACCGCCGTTGCCGCCGTCGCCGCCGTCAGGGCCGCCTGCGGGAACATACTTTTCTCTGCGCCAGGAAATGGCACCGTTACCGCCATTGCCAGCTTTTATATATATTTTCGCTTTATCTGTAAACATAAATTTCCTCCTCTCAGGGGAATTTCAGAAAAAAATCCCAAAACGCAGTAATACGTTTTGGGACTATAGTCATAAATTAGTCAGCATATACGCTGCACTGCTTCTTGTCTCTTCCGAGTCTTTCGAATTTTACTTTACCGTCGATCAAAGCAAACAATGTATCGTCCTTACCTCTGCCTACATTGTTTCCCGGATGAATCTTAGTTCCTCTCTGTCTAACGAGGATATTGCCGGCAAGAACAAACTGACCGTCTGCTCTCTTTACGCCCAATCTTTTCGACTCACTGTCACGACCGTTCTTGGTACTACCCATACCTTTTTTATGTGCCATGTATTTACACCTCCCGTGAATGTGTTAAAATCGTTAAAATTTGTTCTGAACTTGCGAACTAAGGGTTACGCATTGATAGCTGTAATTTCAACCTTTGTATACGGCTGACGATGACCCTTCTTCTTACGCTCGTTCTTCTTTCTCTTCATCTTGAAAACAACGACCTTCTTAGCCTTGCCGTTCTTGATAGCCTTTGCTGTTACTGTAGCACCCTCAACTACCGGAGTACCTACCTTTGCAGCATCGCCTTCACCAACCATAAGCACCTTATCAAAAGTAACTTCTGCGCCTTCTTCAACCTCGAGCTTCTCGATGAATACAACGTCACCTTCTGATACCTTGTACTGCTTACCGCCTGTTTCGATTATTGCGTACATATGTTACACCTCCTCTTATTTTTAATGAGGACACGCTAATTACGGTATGCCTTTGCATTTTAAATAAACCGTTTCTATGCGGTCACCATAGCATTATAACACGTATTCCATGCTTTGTCAAGCACTTTTTATTATTTTTTTAGTTTAATTTTACTGCATCACAAACCGGTTTCATACCGTTAAGACTATCCCACAAAAATACTTTTACAGCTTTTGCTCTGCAATCAAATGTAAGCTCTCTTTCTAAATCGTCATTAGGCATTCTTACATCTATATATTCAGAGTTCTCAGGATTATAGCCGGTTACAATAAGCTTGTTGTTGCCCCACGAAGAAATAGGAATAAGTACACTTGTTTTGTAATCGGTCTTATTAATCACGATTGATGATATATCAGATGAAAGTGTTACACCCTCTGCCAGATCAACCAGAGTTATATCAAAATCACGCCACGGCTCTGAATATGCAGTATAAGGATATACCTTGCCTTTGCTGCTTTCAAAAGCGGTTCCGTTTTTGGTTATATCATAGCCAAGCTTTAAAATGTTCCCATTATCACTTGCAACAACCTGCCATGTTATACCGTTTTTACATATTCCGTATGCTTCAGGATTTTGATTATCCCATACGTTGTTTACAGAAACAGTTCCGCTTTCTGTTGATTCTTCCGCACCAGTCCAATAGCAATATTCGTTGCTGTTATTTATAAAGGTGTTGTTCGTAAACGCCGATGAATTGCTGCCGTCTGCCGTGCTTGTATTGTCTGCAAATACACAGTAGTAATCCTTATATTCCTCCGAACAGCCGCTTCTGCTTACTGTACAGCCGTCCATTACAAAATCGAAGCTATTTGTCCATACCGCCGCTATATAGCTGTCACGAAGTACGGTGTCTCTGATTTCGAGTGTTCCGAAGCCTTCATCCCAATAATGTATCGCATATGTGCAGTTAAATATATCACAGTTTATAACTGATACATCGTTTGGCATTTCAGCATACTCTACATATATTCCGTAATGATGAACATAGCCCATATATCCGCCGAAAATCTGCACCTCGCTCTTTTCAAGTGACTCGTATGGTGACGTTTTCACTTCACGGTTTCCCATTCTTATACCGTCAAACACAATATCGTCACATTCGCTTATACGGAAAATCATAGTATCTACAGTTTTTTCCGATTCATCCTTCTGCATTGCAAGAATTTCGACCTTACCCGGGTTTTCCGCTTTTATTGTAAGATTCAGTATATTGGTAATTTCAATACAGTCACGGTGATATGTATAATCATCCTCTTCAATTTCTACGGTATTGTCAAGAATATACACGCCGTCTGCCATTGTTATTACAGTATTTGATGCAATGGCATCAATCAGTTCTTCTGTTGTGGTTACATACACCTCGTTAATCGGAGCCTCGCCCACTGCCTCAAACTCAATCCCCTGACTCTGTGCATAGCTCTCGGCATAGCTGTCTTTCAAACCCTTCATGGTGTTGCAGGCTATACCATATTCTTCAATATCCTTTATGGTAGACGGGATTGTGATGCTCTCACTTATGCCTCCAATCGCACTTCTGCCTATAGTTTCCAGTCCTTCATTAAGATTTACCTCTGTAAGCTTTACGCAGGAGCCGAATGCAGACTCACCGATAGATTTTACACTTCCTGCAACCGTTATTTTTTCAAGAGTATCGCTGTAGTAACACATATATGCTCCCACATAAGTTATGCCATCTTCTATAACAGCCTCTTTCACGCCCATATAAACGTATTTAGTCCACGGTGTTTCGGTAGAGTTTGTATAATCGGGCATAGCACCTGTACCGCTTATTGTGAGTCGTTCATAGTTATCGTATGTCCAGCTTATATCATCATTCACTGTACCACTGTCAACAATTATTCTCGGCATATCACCTATGCTTTCAAAACTAATTTCATTCAACTGTGCATATTCATAAACAGGTGAATATTTATAACCGTATAATACAAAATCCGAACTACAGTTGCTTATTACCGTACCCCACATTTCCAGGTCATACGAAAGCACGGTTAGCTTTCTTAGGTTCGAGCAACCCGTGAATGCCCACGAATCAATATAGGTAATGGTTTTGGGAAGCGTAATTTCGACTATGTGGCTGTTATTTTGAAATGCTTCATAGTCAACGGTTGTTACTGTAGCTCCGTCTACGCTATCCGGTATTGTATATATTCCGTCACCGTACTCCTCCGGATTTATTTTGTATACAAGTCCTTCAACTGTAGCCTTACCATCAGATATATAATATTCGAATGTGCCGTCAGAATACGAATACGACGAATCTGTTCCTACCTCACCGGATACTGTACCGTCGCCTGTTTCTCCGCCGGCTTCGCCCGTGACTCCGCCTGCAACACCGCCTGCTACTGATCCGTCAACGCCGCTTGCCGCATATACGTTTGCTGTGCCGAGCATTGCCATACACATAAATACCGACAATATCTTTTTCAAATTCATTTCAATATAGTTCCTTTCTCTCAAACATTTATTTAATCTTTTTTTATGTTAATAACCACGCCTACCTGTGGTTTTGGGAATATGCTTATGGAACGGAACGGCAATTTCTCACCTGCACCCGTTACCTTTTCAATCTGCTCAACCTTTACCGAGTTCATCACAATGGCAACATCAGCCGTGCCTTCGTTCACCGAATCACAGCATTCGGTTGAACTGATAGATGTCGAAACAAGGTCTTCATAATCATCATCAATATTGAATATATCGTTGATTATAAGCTTTCTGAGTACCACTGTATCAAGACCGCAATACGATGATGACATTTCAGGCAGAAGCTCATTTTTAATATAGTCAGTATCCTTCAATGTAAGACGATAGAAATAATTACCGCCGTGGTATACAGCAAATTTTGTTTCTATACGCTTCGTCTGTATCTGTTTCTTCATTGTCAGAGCAATACTTTCGTCCTGTGCATCCACAATTATTTTTTCTATCTTGAAATGATCCTGAACAGCGGCGATAAAATACTGCTCTGAAAATCCTCTTGGCAATTTTATTTTTCTGTGTACCGGTGCAACGTCAACACCGTCCGAATTGGAATTGATTAGTGACACCATAGTATAATTATATGCTTCCTTGCCCGTGTGATCAGGATTTTTTTCACGCATATGATTTCTGTATTCCACGCATGTTTCATATCTCGTCTGACCGTCGGTAATATAAAGGGGCAGACCCTTGAATTCATCTACTATTTTTTCTATTACCGCTTCGTCTGTTATCTTCCACAAACGCTGACTCATACCGTCAAACGTATCAAAAACCATATCAGGTTCATTTTCACTTAACGAGTTCATAAGATGCAACAAGGTTTTATCACGTTCCACATACAGACACGAGATAAGACTCATATCAGCATTCGTTGCAGAAAGCAAATCGTATCTGTCTTTCCTTGACAGTTCACGAATTTCTTCACAGCTCATTACGTTTCCTGTCCCCAACTCCTCAAGTTCAAGAAGTGCAACATATGTCATATTCAGATATTTAATCCCGTTAAACTCAAGCATCTGTTCATACAGATACAAGGCAGGTTTACTGTCCCTCTTGAGTACATCTTTTTTTATCCAGTCCTCCAGATATGCTGCAGCACGTGTGTATTTATTTGATGCTTCAGTATCATTTTCAGTTTCCTTACCGTCAAAAATTCTTACCGAATTGTATTCGTTCAATTCATAAAGCTTTGATTTTTCGTCATCGCTTATATTATACTGTGTCGGTGCAACAACATTGCCTATGTCGCCCACTTTTTCACTATTATATCTATAGCCTTTAAAAGGTTTAATTTTCGCCAAAACATTTCACTCCTTTTTTCACAGACTGCTGATTATATACAAAACTTTCCTATATACATCATACCACAAAATAAAAAATAGTCAATATAAAAAACAATGTTTTTAACAAAAATATCTATGTTTTTTTACGGATAGAAATTATTAAAATAATCAAAACTACTAACACAAAAATTTTTGAAAGGTGTGATTTGATTATGATGACACGTTCTACTTCAAGCTTCTTTAAGGGGATAACAACCGGACTTGTGATTGGTGCTGCAATAACAATGCTTACCGACCCGATTTCGGACAGGCAAAGAAACAGACTCATAAGAAGAACCGAAGGCATTTTTAAAAATATGGGCGAAATGATAGATACCGCTATGGATATGTTCCACTGATTACGTCGTTTCAGCGCAAACCGGAAATCTCTGAATCTCCGGTCTGCGCCGTAGCCTTTATATATGACTTTATTATTTCTGTTAAAATCTTTATATTCCCCCTTGAAAAATTTCGGATTATGTAATATAATAGATATAATTGACAGATTTTGAAAAGAAAGGTATATTTTTGTTTATGGCTACCTGGATTGTTCATTTAAGAATTGCTGAAAACTGCATAAACAATAATATTGTTCCACCTGAATTCCGGCGTGAATTCATCTTAGGCTCAGTTTCTCCTGATTGCGGCTACGGCAAAAAG
>CAYMCT010000032.1:0-9914 GCA_964389075.1 uncultured Lachnospiraceae bacterium | reverse complement strand
CCTGAGCCGCTTTCACGGATGTCCTTGCCCGTTACAAGCCTTGAGATTAAAATTGATGAATTAATGCTGCCTATAAGATACGCAACCAATCCAAGCACTATTAAATATACCATCTTTACAGTTCCTCCGTTTTAGTTTTCCTTTTTGTTTCTCTCACGTATAATCAGCCTTATCGGTGTACCCTCAAAGCCGAAGTTTTCACGAATCTGGTTCTCAATGAACCGCTTATACGAGAAATGGAAAAGCTCCTTATCGTTTACAAACAACACGAAGCTTGGCGGTGCCACACTCGCCTGAGTACCGTAATAGATACGCAGTCTTTTGCCCTTGTCTGACGGCGGCTGCTGCTTGTTTACTGCCTCGTTTATTACGTCGTTGAGCATACCGGTTGTGATACGGCGCTTATGCTGCTCATTCACCTTCTTGATTTCTTCGAGCAAGCCGTCAACTCTCTGTCCGGTCTTTGCACTGATGAACGCCATTCCTGCATACGACATAAACGCAAAGGTTTCACGGATTCGGTGCTTGAACTCGTTCATTGTCTTGTCGTTCTTCTTGACAATATCCCATTTGTTGATTACGAATATGCACGCCTTGCCCTGCTCGTGTGCATAGCCCGCAATCTTTGTATCCTGCTCGGCTACGCCCTCGGTTCCGTCTATCATAATCACGCAGACATCACTGCGGTCAACAGCCGCATATGAACGGAGTACGCTGAATTTTTCAATCGCCTCGTTCACCTTGCTTTTACGGCGGATACCGGCTGTGTCGATGAACAGGAACTTATCGCCGTTCTTTTCAAAGCGTGTGTCTATAGCATCACGGGTTGTACCTGCAATGTCAGAAACAATAACACGCTCCTCGCCTATTACACGGTTTATGAGCGACGATTTGCCGGCGTTAGGTCTGCCTATTATCGCTACCTTGATTTCATCATCAGGTGCGTTTGTGTCGGCATCTGCCGGAAACCTTGCTGTTACCTCGTCAAGCAGATCGCCTATGCCAAGTCCGTTCGTTGAGGATATTGCGACAGGGTCGCCAAGTCCCAGATTATAGAACTCGTAGAACTCAAACGGCGGCTCGCCTATGTTATCTACCTTGTTTACGGCAAGTACAATTCTTTTCTTCGCCTTCAGAAGCATCTGCGCAACCTCGTGGTCGTTTGCGGTAACGCCGTCCTTTACGTTTACCATAAGAACAACTACGTCTGCCATTTCAATGGCTATCTGCGCCTGCTCACGCATCTTGGCAAGTATCTCGTCCTTTGATTTCGGCTCGATACCGCCTGTGTCTATCAATGTAAAGTGCTTGTCAAGCCACGATACGTCACTGTAGATTCTGTCACGTGTTACGCCCGGCTCGTCCTCTACAATGCTTATTCGCTCGCCTGAAATTTTATTAAATAAGGTTGACTTACCTACATTCGGTCTGCCAACTATTGCTACCAACGGTTTCATATTCTGTTTCCTTTCATATTAACTCAGTATATATTTTATCACATCTGAGTCAAATAATCAAGAGGAACAAGAAAAAAAGCCGTTTTATATAAAAACAGCTTTTTCCCATTCACCCATTTATCCGCCAAAAAATATGTGATTGATTTGACAGGATTATTATATATTATGAACCTTAAAATTTACTTAAATCGTGTCATTTAATTATGCCGAGCCTATCAAGGACGGTGAGTATCCGCATCATATCGGTGGTAAGCGTCAAGTTTCCATCTTCATCGCCCGTAAGTACGCCTGCTTCTGTAAGCTTTGATACTGTCGAGCGGTACCACACGGGAACCTCTTCAAGGCTGTTATAATACTTCGTCTTTGTCTTTAGCTCTTCTATCTCCTGCCCGACGAGGTTTATTATTTCGTCCTGCTTTTTATTCCACGCACTAAGCTCATCATACTGTGTCATAATCATCAAGCCTCCTTCTACTTCCTCAAAATACTTTTTCATCTCCTCAAACGGATAGTACGCACCCGGACAGCCCGTGGCACCTACGTCCTTATGAGCTTTTATATCTGCCTCCGGATACATCTCCTTAAGGAATTTCAGAACAGATTTAAGTGCAGTCTTTTGCGGCGACGGCATTGTTGTTTCGGTTGAATAGTCACCCTCAACGCATACTCCCACACTGTTGAGGTTCGTGCCCTGTGCGTGTGCGCCGACTGCCCAGATTGGTCTGCCACGGTATATTTCGCCGTTCTTCCTTATAAAGAAGTGGTAGCCTATACCGCTCCAGCCGTTGTTTTTGTGCCACATATCAATCTGCTCTGCCGTACACGTTTTTGCCGCCGCATGATGAAGGACTATCACGCTTGTGCCTCGCCTTTCGCTCAGCACCGATTTCCAGTCCCAGTCTGTTTCAATTACGTTCATACCTCTTCACCGCCTTTTAATACCTCGATTGATTCTCTGATTGATTTTGGTATCGGTATACCCATAAGTCCTGCGTTTTCGGTAAGACTTATACATTCGTTGGCACAGAATGCGATTATAACCCCCTCCTCTATGCACGCTGTTCCCATAAGCATATCAAGCCGATGTGCAGCTATCACCACTGCAAGCGTTACACATTTTCTGCAAAGCCCCTTCCACCCTGCACGGCTTTCTAAGCCGCCGCTTGCGGTCTTGTCGCTGTTTCTGAACACTCCGGCTACTATAAGTCCCGTTATGTAATCAAGCGACATAAATATCAGAAGTGTTGTGAGTGCTGCACTCCAGCCGCCGAACAGCTGCGAAATTGCCGCTCCGGCAAAGCCGGCTGTTATACATAATGTGTTTTTGAAATTAATCATAGCTGTACTCCTCATATAATCAGATTTTCTTCCGGTGTTGCAAACTCAATCCAACCGGTTAATTTACAATTCTCCGGTAACAAGATTGTAACTGCACTGTTTTCTGTATAATCAGTAAATGTAAATGTAAACGGATCGTAATTCGCATTATCCAATGCACCACATGCACTATTATTTGCGGTGATTGACATAAAAGAATTTATTAATATGAAATAACTTTCTCCAAAGTCCACGGTAACATTGGTTAGAATGTCATCGTCTATGTCAAACATAAAGCTTGATTTTTCACTGTCTGTCAATTCTCTATCAATTGCCATTCTCCATATGGGAGTACCGTCAATCCATGTACCCACACGTTGCGGTGTTGTACTGTAGGTTATGAACTGACTGAACCTTGCCGGTGTAATCGGCTTATACGGCTCTGTACCTGCAAAAACCTCCTCCTCCGATGCGGCTGAAATAATCACCTGTCCCGAACCGCTGAGCTTTATTCCGTTTGCGGTCGTAACATAGGTTGTTCCGTCATCTGCAATGATCAGTCCGCTTCGGTTTGTTGCGGTGCCGTTTACGCTTTTATAAAGCGGCTTTATTCCGCCGAGTGTATCTGCCGATGCAGGCTTAAGAGTAAATTCTTCCTTTACCTCATCAGCAAGTCTGTCAAGTACGATTTCTTCATTTGCGGCTGACTCTGCAGCTTCTGCCGAGGCTTTTGCCGATGCCGCCGCTGCGTTTGCGTTTTCTGCCGAGGTCTGCGATGCCGTAGCTGCTGCATTTGCCGCTTCTGCCGCTGCGATTGCGTTAAGGTTTGCGTCCTCTGCTGTGCTTAATGCTATATCAATTGTTTCCATAAGCTCATCTGAAAGCTTTTCTGCGGTAATTGCACAATCGGCTATCTTTTCCTCGGTTACCGCTTCATCTGCAAGCTTTGCAGTCGTTACGCTTCCGTCAGGGTGGTCAAGCACCGATGCTGATTTGTGTGCTGCTGCTTCGTCAAGCACCTTGTCACATTCACGCTTTGCGTATTCTGCCGCATAGTTATTGACCAACTCCTTCTCACGGTAAAGCTTGCTGTTTACGTCTATTATACTCATTATTATTTATCTCCCTTCTGTAATTTCTACCACCAGTTTTTAAGGCGGTTTTCACCCTGTGGCATATGGTTTATGAGCCATTTTCTGTACGCCGAAAGCCTTGAATTGAACGCAGTCATATGGTGGTTATACCCCTGCATATCACGCTGGAGCATATTTATTTTGGCAAGGATATAATCAATATACATACTGTCGTAGGGTGCATTGCATACGGTTGTGTCGGTCACGATTCGGCTAAGCTCTGCGGCGGAATATTCGCCGTCGGGTATGCCTGTTTGCGAAACCGTCATAACGCATACTGCAGGCTCTGTGTATTCAAGAGCGAATATGTTCACACTCTCCGATTCATATTCACCGCCGTTTATGCTGATGCTTATAATATCCCCTGCGAAAAATCCGTTATTGTCAAGCTCAAGCCTTGTACCGTTATCCGACACCTTTATTCTGCCGCTGTAATGTGTACGGCGAAGCGGCTGATACGGCTCAAGATACACAATCCGGTGCAGAGTGTTTGCATATGCGCCGTTTTTGATACAGCCCGACTCATATGCCATATCACGCAAATCGCTCTTTTTCAGAAGCTCACCACCAACCGATACGCTGACTACGTTCTCGATATTCACGCCCTCAGGCAGAAGTATACTTCCGTTTCTGTCGGATTTCAGAATTACCTCCCTGAACACCGCTCTGTCCTCAATTGCGAGCATTGACGAAACCTCGTCGCACCAGATATACATTTCCTCATCGTCGTATTCCGACGGATAGTACCGTCTTACGCATCTTATACAATCATTAATATACATTTACCTTTCTCTCCTTATATCTTCTTCCGCCCTCGGCACTCTTAAACTCAATTTCGTAGAATACAACCTTGCCGCTTCCGCTGATGCGGTACCTGAACTCACTGCCCATAACCGCCCTTACGGGACAGCGGAACAGCTTGTTGCCCGAATCAGAAAACACTGTATGCTCTCTGAACTCGCCGCCGTCAACCGAGGTTTCAACCCTGAAATACGCACCCGTCGAAACCTCTGCATGAATCCACAGCTCAGAAAGTGCTTCGTTGTTGAGCGTGCTGCCGTACTGCTTTACCGACACAAGCTCCCAGTCGGTGTCAAGCTCGCCTGCGCCGGTTCTGTAAACGGTCCGGGAGTCGGCTATATAGAAGTCGTTACGGAACCTGAAAAATCCGGTTGCGTCTATCACATCGTAGCCGTGCCACAGACCGTAGCGTGTATCGTATGCAAGCACCGTTTTAGTGTCACCGTCTGTCACGCAGGCATAGTAGATGTCGCCGTCAAAGCCCGAAACAGCTTCAGTGTACTCCCGATTCAGCTTTTGCGATATGCACACAGGTACGCCGCCGTCGTACAGATAGAATCCGCCGTTGCCGAGAAATATTACCCCCTCCGGAGTTACCTGAACAGAGCGTGAGTCTGAACAGCCCACTCCGTATATTACGCTCTGGCTGTAGTTTGAAACGCCGCTGCCGTAGATTACGGTTATAGAGCTTTCCTTAAATGCAATAATCTCACCGTTGTATTCACATATGCCGGTGAATGTGCCGGGCGAATCTGACGGCATACGCACAGCGAATTTTGACAGAATATCCTCCGAGGAAAATGAGAATATATCATCAGAGCTTGATGCATAAATCATATTTCCCGTCGGTACGGTTCCCCAGATACGTCCGTGGTGCAGAGCGATATGGTCAAATCTGCGCATACGCTTTTCAATTGTTATTCCCGAGCAGTAGTAGCGGCTGCTCACGCCCGACATATCCGCAAAATCAAGCTCATCGCCGTTTTTGTTGTACAGCCGCAGATAAAGCTTGTGGATATATACATTCGTGCCGTTGATAGCCATTGAGCTGACATCGAAGCCGTCAACGTATGCATTTGTTATCAGGCTTTTGTCTATCAGCTCAAGTGATGCGTATGCATCGGTATCAACGGTGTTGTTTTCATCATATGCCAGATAGCTCTGCGGAATAACCTCAAGTGCAGAGGTTGAGTATGACCATAGCTGTCCGAAATTATTTTCTTCCCCCGGAAAGCCCTTAACCGTTACCTCATCGCCTATCTCAAGCGTTTTGCTGAAAATGTTCGTTTTAGGAAGTATTCTGCCGCCGCTTGCGTAGGTATCGAAGAAGTCGGAGTTCTTTACGGTAGTGACGCCGTCGGTAGCCTCGTAATTCTTAACAGCGTCGAAGCCGTATCTGAACGTAGCAAGATAGTTGCCGTTATCGTCCTTGCCTGCCGTAAGGATAAGGCTTTGCAGCTGTGTTGCCGCCGTATCAAAAGTATCGGTGTCGATATTGTAATAATACATAACCGAATCGTAGACTTCTTTCGTATCGCCGCTTTTATAGCCGTTGATTATGTACAGATTTCCTTTTCTGATTATCTCCCACGACCGGTCATCGGCAAGCACTACAGATTTTGATTTCTTAACACCGTTATACCAGAACGAGCCGTCGGCTATGCCGGTGAACGCAGTAATGTCTGTCGTATTGGTCAAATCGGGCGCACATACTGCGCTGATTTTGCCGCTCACCGTCGCAACACTCTCACGCCTGCCGCGAGGTGAAATGCACGGGTATTCTGACGAGGACATATTCTTCATCGCCTCGAACTCGCCACGCTTCGGACGTCTTGTACGGTTGATGCCGTAGAAGTACGACAGTGCTGTGGTGGATTCAGGCTCTGCTGTGTATAGATTGAACTGCATTGCATCACTCCCCCTTACCAGCCAAGCTTTGCGTTGATTGTACCACGCTGTTTTGCATATGCCTTATCGTATTCAAGTGCCGCAACAGCCGCTTCAGGCTCGATGCTGTAGCCGGTTTCTGTTTTAAATTCACCAAGCCACGGCAATGCCATCTCGTCTGCTTCTACGAAAAAGCCTCTTGCGAGTGCGTTCGAAAGAGCGGCTTCTTCATTTTTAAGCCTTGTGCTTTCAAGCTCCGACTCGGTTACTTTCGGATAATATTCAAGCTATGCGGCGAGCATTTCAAGCTCGTATGCATCAAGTGCCGCCGCACGTGCGTTTTCCTCATCTTCACGTGCATTGTCAATCCAGCGCTGCTTCTCCTCACGTTCCGCCTCGCCTGCCTTTACGGCATCATCAACCGCATCACGGTTACTGTCATAGAGCTTATCATAATACGAGTCTGCTACATCATTTACGCTTTCAAGATTATCACGGAGCCGCTCTGTTTCGCCCACATACCGTTCGTATGCGTTTTGCTGAAGCTCCGGAATAAGCTCTGAAAGCTCCTTTAAGTATCCGTCACGGCTTGCAAGTGCCTCCGAAAGCACTGCTCCCGATGCACCCGTTACCGAGGTATTGTTATCGTTTAACACACGGCGGTATGCCTCCTCGGCAAGTGCTTCGTATTCTTCCTTATACGCAAGGTATGCCGGATCGGATTCAGGGGCATAGCTGAAAGCGTCACGCTCTGTAAGCTTACGAAGTGAGCCGGAAACCTCATCGCCGTATTTCTTTTCATACTTTTTTACAACACCGCTGTTGCCGATGATGCCGTTGCTGTTTTCAAAATCGGCTATGGCACTGTCGGCATCGGATTTTGACACATACGCAACTCCGTTTGTGATATGCTCAGGCTTTATTGCCTTTCCGCCTACAAGAACATTCTCGCCGTCCCAGTCGACTGCGCCCGAATACCCCTTTGAGGTCACATAATCCCTTACGCCCACAAGCTCCTGCTCCTTCTTTTTGGTTACAACCTCACCGCCGCCGCTTACGGTTGTTTTGCCGTACTTTTTAGCGGTCTTTTCAATCGGTACTGTTATTTCAGCCATTTATTTCACCTCCGTTTGCTCTGCTGTACTTTTCTCTGTATCGCTGAATGTCAGCAATAAGACGGTCCTTACCGTCAAAGCTCATATTTTTAAGTGCGATTATCGCCTGGTCAAAGTTCTGCGGTGCAAGAATACCGCTCTGCCAGAACGTCATAATTGTGCTGTTCACCGTTTCACGTGAATACGGGTTCTCACGCTGCGGAACGACGTCTATATCAAACATTAGCTTTTTAAGCTCCGTTCCTGCCTTGCCCCACTCTGTTTTGAACATCATTGAGTTGTCAAAGCCTGCGAAGGTCTTTTGACCAAGCTCATCGCTTATTCTGAACACACGTCTGTCAGCGAAGAACTGACGCATCAGCTCAAGCATCATATATACTATCCGCTTGTACGAATCATAGGTATCGCTTATCATCGACCTTGAACGCTTTTCGCCCGCCTGCTGAAGCGTTTCGATTGCACTTGCGGCTGTTACGCCGCCGGTTGTAGAGCCCTGCTGAAAGTCACGGTTGGCAAGAACCTCCTTGAGCTCGTCCTTTTTGCGTTCACGGTGCGTAAGGTACTGGTCGCAAAGGTTCGGGTTATCAATGGCTTTAATCGCATCTGTTTCACCCTCATAATGGACAATATTCCTTGATACATCACGAAACTCCTCCTCATCAATTCCGCCGTTGCGTTTTGTTAAATATCTCGGCTTTGCGCCGCACATAATGTTTTCGGTTATGGCACCGTCAAGCTTGTTTATTTCTATCTGTGTGCTTTTGCCTATATCGAGCATTCCGAACCCGAACGGCGAATGCTCAGCCGGATACAGCACGTCGAACACTACCGGATACAGACCATGCTCATACAGTCCGTTTTCGTATCCGTTCATATCCTCTGTTGCGGCTATAACCACGTCCTTGCAGAGCTTTAGCATATGCACGGTGCCGTCAGGCTTTTTATAGTAGCAGTCGAGTACAAGCGAGCGGTCCCTGAGCCTTGATGAGCTTGTGAGCGTTTCTATCTCGGTATCGCCCGTGAACAAATCACGGTAGTCGGGATACAGACCGCATAACAGCTCGTTTTCAACTGCCGCACTTATAAACATAAACGGGCTTTCCTGAATATCGGTGATATGCATATCGGTGAACACGTCAAGTATATCAACCGTGCGTATATCAATATTGCCCGTGAACATATCGTAGAACACGCCGTAAACGGCTGTGCCGTATTTGAGCTTGTTGCGTATGTTCTCCTTGTACGCCTGCTTGAAGTCGGAAATCTCAAGCTGTGCAGGCACGATTTTCGACAGCAGCTCTGCCACCTCCGTACCGTCAGGCTCACGCTCTAAAATATTCGCCGACGGATAGTTATCAATGGCATCGGCACGTGCGTTCTCGATTGCCGCAAACACAAACGGAGTATCGCACATCATATTGGAATTAAGAACATCACTCGTCTGTTCATAGCTGCGGCGGTAGAAGCTCTCATTGTCACGGATACGTGACACAAGCGGCTCCTTATCTGCCTTGTAGGTTTTAAACGCTTCACGTGCCTGCTCAATAAACTCCATTGGGACTCTGCCATTGTAAGTGTATGTATTTGTCAAGATACCACCTCTCTCCTGATTTTTATTATATGAATTTAGGCTGTGGAAATTTTTTGCAGATTGTGCGTTTGAGCGAGCGACCTCAAGCGTACGAGATGCGGAAAATTAACCAGCCTTCTGTTTATAGCTCTGCTAATGCTTTTCTGCCCGGCTTCATAATAGCAGCTTCTGTGATTTCTGCAATCTTCATTTCAAGGTCACGGCTCTGCTTGATTATATCGGCTACGTTCTTGGGGACAGTAACAGGTCTGTCGTACATAATCTGATACATTACCCCGTTTACCGAAACGACGGTTTCAGTATCACCGACAACATTCCTCGGCTTAGGGATAATCACCGTTACCTTTTCTTCTGTAGTATGCTTAGCAGCTTTTTTGTTTGCCATTATTATATTTTCCTTTCATTTTGTAGTGTAGATGGGCGGATAAATATCCGCCCCTACTTTTTCAAGGCAGTGGAAATTTTTCGCAGATTGTGCGTTTAAGCAAGCGAGGCTATATGCCGGTATGCGAGCGAGCTCAAACGTGCGAGATGCGGAAAATTAACCTGCCGACTATCTCAAGGCAGTGGAAATTTTTCGCAGATTGTGCGTTTAAGCAAGCGAGGCTATATG
>CAYMCT010000031.1:0-10018 GCA_964389075.1 uncultured Lachnospiraceae bacterium | reverse complement strand
TTTTTTAAATTTTCACTCATAGCCTTTACTACCTCCTGGATAATACGCGCAGGTGTCGATGCACCGGCGGTAATACCTATTTTATTATATAATTTTTGCGGAAGTTCATCCGCGGTTTCAACATGATAGGTTTCGGGACACAGTTTTTTAGAAATCTCATAAAGCTTTCTTGTGTTAGAGCTTGTACGTCCGCCTATGACTATCATACAGTCAGATTCAGCCGCAAGCTCTGCTGCCTCCTCCTGCCTATCCTTAGTTGCACTACATATTGTATCAAATTCTAAGGTACTTTTGCAAGTCTTTTTTAAAATTTGTACTATTTGCACAAAATTATTTTTTTTAATTGTTGTTTGTGCTACAACACAAATGGGTTTTTCAGGGAATTTTAGGTTAATTTCACGACATTCGCTGTCGATTACTGTCGCTTCGTAATTGCACCATCCGTTTATGCCTATTACTTCGGGATGCTTTTCATCACCGACAATGACAATTTTGAACCCCTCTTTATGATGCTTTTCAACAATTTTGTGTATTTTTTTTACATACGGACAGGTCAGATCTATACAAGGTCTGTCACCTATTTTTTCGTATATGTCCTTTCCCACACCGTGGGCACGGATTACAACCGTTACCTCCTCCGGTATGTCCTCAACACGTGCGTATGAGTATACGCCCTTGCTTTCCAAATCTTTTATAACATTTGGGTTATGGATAATATCACCCAATGTTGCAATTTTTTCGCCGTTTTCGATTGCCTTGTACGCCTCGTTTACCGCACGGCTTACTCCGAAACAAAATCCTGCTGTTTTTGCTGTTTTTATCGGCATTTTTAACTCTCCATTTAATCGCCTTTGGCTTATTATAGACTGTAAATTGTGTCCATTATACCGTCTGCAAGGCTCTGCAGCTCGTCCTGTGAAAGCTTCTGCTCCCTGTAGACAGAGAAATCTATAGGCTCACCGTATACTACGGTGATTTTGTGCATCCATTTGTATTCGCCCTTTATATGCGCCGGAACAACCTTTACTCCGCTCATCTTCGCAATTGCCGCAACTCCCGACTTTACAGGGTGACGATTGCCGTCCTTAATTCTTCTGCCCTCAGGGAAAATAAGCATTGCTCCCTCTGACTTGAATATGTTAAGTGCGGTTTTTACTGCACCTATATCGCCCTTGCCACGGTTTATCGGGAATGCTCCGAGCCGTTTTATAAGACCGCCGAAAAGCTTGTTTGTGAAAAGCTCAGCCTTTGCCATAAAGCAAAGCTGTCTCGGACACGTAATCGCTCCAACTATCGGGTCGAGGTTGCTTCTGTGATTGTATGCTATCATCACTGCACCCTCTTTCGGTATGTTTTCTATTCCCTCACGTCTTACACGTACCATAAAAAACAATATGAATTTTACTACTATAATGGCGATCTTATATAACATTATTTTTCCTCCGTTGCTTTGTTTATTAACGCTTTAACGTATGCTACAGCCTCGTCAAAGGTCTTGTCGGTTGTATCAAGCAGTACGGCGTCGTCTGCCTGTCTGAGCGGCGATGCCGCACGTGTCATATCGTTTTTATCTCTGTTCTCGACATCACGCTTTAAAGCCTCATAATCACTTTCTACGCCCTTTTCAAGATATTCCTTATGTCTTCGCATTGCACGTTCTTCCACGCTTGCTGTGAGGTATATTTTGAGCTCTGCATCAGGCAAAACTGCTGTGCCTATATCACGTCCGTCCATTATAACGCCGCCGCTTTTTGCCATTTCCTGCTGCATTTTTACAAGCCTTACTCTGACCTCAGGTATAACAGCTACCGCTGATGCACCCATTGAGGCATCGTTTTCACGGATTCGGGTTGTTACGTCCTCGCCGTTTAAGTACATTTTCTGCATTCCGTCCTGATATTTTATATCTATTTTTATCTCGTCAAGATGCGGTACTACATCACTGAATGCTATGCCGTTCTTAATTGCATATACGGCAACAGTTCTGTACATTGCGCCAGTGTCGATATACACATATCCCATATCCTTTGCTACAGTCTTGGCAACTGTGCTTTTGCCGGCTCCTGCAGGTCCGTCAATCGCAACGGATATCTTTTTCTTTTTAGCAAGGTCGGGTCGGAGTACCCTTGCACCGCCTTGATATACGTGAACCAATTCACCGTTTGAAAGGTCTGTGTTTATATGCACCATAACACGTATACACATTTTGAGTGCGCCGTCAATATCGGGTGCTGCCATATCAAGAAGCGGTACGTTTGTGATGCCCATTCTCCGCACTGCCGCCGCCGGAAATACCGCCGTAAGGTCAGGTGTTACGGTAAAGGTGATACTCGCCATATCATCAGGCGAGAGCTTGTTTTCGGCGATTATCGCCTCCATCATTTCGACCGTTGCGCTCCAGATTGCTTCTTTTGTGTTTTCAGATGCTGTGGTTGCACCTCTTATTGCTCGTATTGCCATTGTTATTAACTCCTTTTTATACGGCTCTGTGTCCCAAGCCTATAACTATATCGTTCAGATTTAAAAGTCCCAGTGCAAAGAATAAGCATACCGAGATATGCGAGCCGCATCTTGCTATACCTATCTTGCCGCCCAGATTAAGACCTGTGCATTTGCCCGAAATCTGCTGAATAGCCTCATGCGCCGCACCGGCTACCGCACCTTCCTCTGCATGTGTGCTTGTAATTACTCCCTCACGCTTTGCCGCTACTACGGCACGCTCAAGAATTTTCGCAACCGAATTCACAAAATCACTGCCGAAATCGACTGCCGCCGCTTTAATTCCAAGCTCTGCAAGCTCGTTCTTTATATCAAGCTCCTCCTCACGGCTTTCGCTCATTGCCATTCTGATTGCAGCCTTGCACACAGCCTTACTGCCATTTTCGTTGTTCATATGTTTTTACCTCATATTATTATTGTTACTCTTGGATTGTACGAGAAAAATCAAAGCTTCATTTAATTCTTTTGTGAAGCACTTAAACCGGCCAGATAACCGGTTGACCAGGCTGCCTGCAAATTGAAGCCGCCTGTGTAGCCGTCCACGTCTATAATTTCACCTGCAAAATATAACCCCTTTACAAGCTTTGATTCCATTGTTGATGAATTGATTTCAGCCGTCTTGATTCCGCCTGAGGTTACAATCGCCTCAGATAACGGTCTGAAGCCCGTTACGGTAAGGGTGAGTCCTTTTATTGATTCAAGCAGTCTGCGGCGTTCTGCCTTGGTTATTTCGCAGACCTGCTTATGCGGTTCTATCTCCGAAAGCTCGGTTATGACCGGAATTAATGCCTTTGGCAAGAGTGAATCAAGTGAGTTTATAAAATGCTTATTCTTCTGCTTTTCAAAATCACGGAGTATCCGTTTATCAAGCTGTTCCTCGCTGAGTGCAGGCTTTAGGTCGATTTTGATTTTACAGTCGGGCACCTTCTTTATATGCGCCGAGAGTGAAAGAATAAGCGGTCCCGATACGCCGAAATGCGTAAACAGCATTTCACCGAAGCCCGAATATATCTTCTTTCCCTTTGAATCATACGCTGTTACTTCCGAATTTTTCAGTGAAAGTCCCATTACGTCCTTACACCATTTCTCTGCACATACAAGCGGAACAAGCGATGGCTGCGGTGTTACAATGGTATGCCCTGCCTTTTGTGCCATTCTGTAGCCGGAGCCGTCAGAGCCGGTTTGAGGGTACGATGCACCGCCGGTACACATTATCACTCTGTTATCCGTAAATTTGCCCACGGATGTGTTTACACCCTTAATTTCGCCGTTCTCGACTATAAGCGACTTAACCTCTGCTTTTACAAGCTTTACATTCTTCTGTAACGCATATTTGCGAAGTGCCGCTACAACGTCACGTGCATCGTCGCTTATCGGGAATACACGTCCGCCTCGTTCAACCTTTGTTTTTACTCCGTAGCTTTCAAGCAATGCTACTATATCGTCGTTTGTAAAGGTGTAAAGAGCTGAATACAGAAACTTTCCGTTTACCGGATACTGACTTATCATATCCTCAATATCACAGGAATTGGTTATATTACATCTGCCCTTGCCCGTTATACGAACCTTTCTGCCGACGGCATCGTTCTTCTCGATAAGTATAACCTTATCGGTGTACTGCGCCGCACAGCCTGCGGCTATAAGACCTGCCGCTCCGCCTCCGCATACTATCATTTTACACCCCAATTCTCGCTTTCGCGAACTATACCTTCTATCGACGGATTTACTCCGTACTTGATTTTTGCGCCTGTTACCACGCTCTTTTTCAGGAAACAAATCGGTGAAAACGGCGATTCTGTATACACCGTTTCGTACAGGCTCTGTGAAACAGCCCTGATGTCACTTTCAAACTGGACGGTGGCAAGCTGTGCTATAAGCGCATCCACTACCGTGTTTGAGTAGCCGAAATAGTTGCCCGACGAGCCTACAAACGGCGTTATATCGTTATTCGGGAGCAGGTCACGCTCGCCTATGAACATATCATAGTTAAGGGCTGAAATCCTTGCGTTAAGCTCATCTGACGTACATTCCGTAACACGTGTATTCATTCCGATTGTGTTCATCTTTTTAGCAAGGTTTTCGGCTATTTTTACACGTTCTGTACTGTCACCGTTTACGAGTATGTTTACAGTGAAATATGTTGCCGTTCTGCCCGACTTATAGTACATACCTCGCTCGTCAGTTTCCCAGCCGGATTCCGAGAGCAGTGCTGCTGCCGACGTTTCATCGGGGCGGAGCTTGTGCTGTGTTTCAAACGAATTCCACGCATCAGGGTTAAGTGCGTATCTCGATGCCGCCGCACGTGAGTAATATATATGCGATGCAACCGATTCACGGTCGATAAGCATTGACACCGCCTGACGTGTTCGGGCATCCGAAAATATTTTGCTTTTTGTATTGAAGCCTGCAAACACCATTGTGTTTGTGACAAAGTTTTTTACGTTCGCATTGCTCTTGGGCATAAACGTTGTCATATCAATCAGTTCAGATGTGGTTATGTCAAGCTCGTTTGCGTTAAAGAGCGAAACGTATTTGTCTTTGTCGGGAATTGAGCGGATGTTCACTCTGTCAAGTACAGACAGCGTATCGTGATGCTCTGTAAATCTTAACAGTGTATCGCCCGATTTAAAGAACGGGCCTGTGCCGATTGGCTCGAATCGGTCGGTTTTCATTGAGCCCTGCTTTATTACCGGAAACAATAACAGCGACACTGCATCAGGTACGGGACGACTGAATTCAAAGCAGACAGTAAAATTATCGTATGCCCACACGCCGCTGACCGGCTCGACAAGGTTTGTATAGTTGTTGCCGTAGTTTTTTATCGCATTTACCGTGTACACAACGTCAGGTGCGATAAGCACAGAGCCGTCGTGACAAAGCACGCCCTGCTTCAGTTTTACGGTGAGCGACATACCGTCTGCACCTGTTTTGTAGCTTTCAGCAAGCACAGGGATTGTTCGCATACTTGAATCCATACCGAATAACGGCTCGAAAATAAAGCCGCACAAATCTCTTACCGTCGGCGACTTGGTAAGTATTGGGTTATAGGTATCAAAATCAATAAGTCCGATTGTTATATCGTTTGATACCTCTGTCTTATTTTCAGCTTCTTCGGCTTGTTCGGTTTCGGTTGTTTCGCTTCGGAGTCCGGCAAGATAGCCGCTTATTGCTTCCGAAGCAGAACACGAACACAACGATATGCAAAGAATTGCCGCAAGCATAGTGGCAAATATCTTTTTCATCATTTATCTCTCCTGTTTAAGTGCAATGAATGCACCGAAATTACCCCGTCTGCCACCCGTCTTTCTGTGTGAGAAAAACGTATCGCTCATACAGTATGTGCACAGACCGCAATTATCTATATTATCCTTTGGTATACCCTCGCCGAGCAGCTGTTTTTCTATTGCAAGCTGCATATTAACGTGGTATCTGTCACCGTATTTTACTGCCGTATCGGAGCCGAAATTATCAATAAAGATTTCAGCTACATCATCGCCAACCTCGAAATGACATTCCCCGATTGACGGTCCGATTACGCACAGAATATCCTCCGGCTTTGAGCTGTAGTCGTTTACCATTTTTGCTGCCGTTTTTGCACCGATTCTCTGTACAGTGCCTTTCCAGCCTGAATGGGTTGATGCAATTACGCCCTGTCGCTTGTCAAGGAAAAGCAAAGGGACACAGTCAGCATACAGCGTTACCAGACCTATTCCGGTTTTATCGGTTATGAGCGAATCGGCACTGCTGTAGCGGTTTTCTGTTATAATACCGTTGCCGCAGTCGGATTCGGTTACGTCAATTATATCCGCACCGTGTACCTGCTTGGACAGAACAAGCCTTGCAAAGTCCATACCAAGTGCATCTGCCATTATGCTGAAGTTTTTCGTTACGTTGGCAGGCTTGTCATCACAGCTGTATCTGAAATTCATACTGCTGTAGCAGCCGCCGCTTACGCCGCCCATACGGGTTGAGAACCCGTGACGTACCATACCCGTTTTTTCAAGCAGCGGTGATGTATAATACGGCACTGCTCCGTTATTGAATTTTAACACTGTCATCTACTCCGGAATTTATATTACTTATCTTTCTTTGTTCTGAAATAATTATACACGCTTTCGGCAGACTTTAAATCCATTGATTCGGTATCTGCCAGCTCTTCTACCTGTGCATCTTTTATTTTACCAATATTTCCGTATTTAGTCAATAGGGCAATCCGTCTTTTTTCACCAATTCCCGGTATTTTATCAAGCTCCGATTCGATTTTTGCGTGAAGCTTTCTGAAATACGATATTGCCGCATCGTGTACCTCGTCCTGAATATGCGTGATGAGCCTGAAAACGGAATTGTATGCGCTGATTTCTATTTCTCCGTCCTGACCGATAAGCGCACGGGTTCGGTGACGGTCGTTCTTAACCATACCGAATACCGGCGTATCATTGTCCATCGTCTGCATAAGCTCGGTTATTACCGCAAGATGTCCCTTACCGCCGTCGAGCAGGATAAGGTCAGGATACGGCAGGAACTTTGCATCCCTGATATTTAGCTTGCCTTCGGCTATCAGCTCTTCCTCCTCAAGACCGTGACGGAAACGGCGGTATATAACCTCCGACATCGAAGCGTAGTCATCTGCGCCCTCTACGCTCTTTATCTTGAATTTTCTGTACTTGCGTTTTGCCGGTCTGCCGTATTCGAACACAGCCATTGCGGCTACGTTGTCGGCACCCTGTATGTTTGAAATGTCGTAGCTTTCTATTCTTACCGGCATCTTTTCGAGTGCAAGAAGGCTTTTGAGTTCTTCAAGAACTCCGCTCTTTTCTTTTTCCTTTAGTACCTTAAGCTTATGGTTCAGCAATGCCTTTTCGGCATTCTTTCTGACCATTGCAACCATCTCGACCTTCTCACCACGCTGAGGTGTGGTGATTACTACCTTTTTCTGCCTTAGCTCTCTGAGCCAGTCGGATAAAAGCTCTTTTTCAAGCGGCTCGTATTCGGTTATTATCTCGCCCGGAATAAAGTCACAGTCGGCATAGAACTGCTTTATGAAGTCGGTTATCAGCTCACTGTCGCTACAGTCCTTTACGTGTTCTATTCTGTAATGCTCTCTGCCTATTACACTTCCGCCACGGATAAAAAATACCTCAATAAACGCTATCTCACCCTCTGATGCGAGCGCTATAACGTCTACATCGTTATGCTTTGCGGAATTGTTGATTTTCTGTCTGTCCATCACCTCACGGATTGAGTTGATTTTGTCACGGCAGGCTGCCGCTTTTTCGTACTGCATCGCAGCCGAGGCATCGTACATTTCCTGAGTCAGCTCGCTTATCAGTGCACTTTGCTTACCGTCAAGGAACCGGCAGATTTCGAAAAATACCTTTCTGTATTCCTCCATTGACACCTTACCGGTACACGGTGCAAAGCAGTTGTTTATATGATAGTTAAGGCATGGTCTGCCTTTTTGGATATCCTGCGGGAATTTTCTTGAGCAGGTGGGCGGCTTGAACAGCTTCTGAATGATTTCAAGCGTGTTTTTGATTGTTCCCTTGCCCATATACGGTCCGTAATATTTTGCGCCGTCGTTTGCAACCCTGCGAACACTCATAACTCTCGGATACGGCTCATTGATTGTAACCTTTATATACGGATACTGCTTATCGTCCTTTAAGAGGATATTATAGCGTGGCTTATGCTTTTTTATCAGATTACATTCGAGTGCAAGCGCTTCACGCTCCGAGTCGGTTATTATATACTCAAAATATGCCACCTGCGATACCATTGCAAGCACCTTTGGTGTGTGGTTTGAGTTTTTACGGAAATACTGACGTACTCTGTTTTTCAGTATCTTTGCTTTTCCTATATATATGATTTCGTCAGACTTGTTGTGCATAAGATACACACCCGGCTGTTCAGGCAGGTTTTTTATTTCTTCCTCAAAATCGAACATAAGCTCACCTCCGCTTCTCAAACAGAAAAAATAACTCTGCGGACTTCGCAGAGTTATTCTAACTAATTATCTGATTATTCTGAAAAGTTTGACTCAATTATATTAATGAGTGTCTTAACTGCTTCATCTTCATCAGTACCGTCAGCAATAATTGTTATCTCAGTGCCTTTAACGATACCAAGTGAAAGAACACCAAGTAAGCTTTTGGCATTTACACGTCTGTCTTCCTTCTCTACCCATACGCTTGATTTGAATGAATTTGCACGCTGGATAAAGAATGTGGCCGGTCTTGCATGAAGTCCTACTGAATTGTTAACTGTAACTACACCTGAAACCATTAGTTCTGCCCCCTAAGTCAAGATTTATATTAATTATAGAATACTCTAATTTGGCAAAAACGTCAATGGTTTTTTTACATTTTGCTCAAAATTCATCTGTTTTTACAAAATTATCTTGATTATTTTCTGTATTTTCAGTCATTTCTACAACCGCTGTATCATCCTTGCCAAGCATCTTTTCACGAACCATTACATCAATCATTTTTGTGAATTCAGGGTTGTCTTTCATATACTTACGAGCGTTATCTCTGCCCTGACCTATCTTCATACCGTCATAGCTGAACCATGCACCGCTCTTTTTGATTATATCAAACTCGCAGGCAACGTCAAGTATATTACCCTCTTTTGAAATTCCCTCGCCGTAAAGAATATCAAACTCTGCCTCTTTAAACGGCGGTGCTACCTTGTTTTTGACAACCTTTACACGTGTATGGTTACCGATTATCTCGGTACCGTTTTTGAGCTGCTCCTGACGGCGTACATCAAGTCGCACTGACGAGAAGAATTTGAGTGCACGACCACCCGGAGTTGTTTCAGGGTTACCGTACATTACGCCTACCTTTTCACGGAGCTGGTTTATGAAAATTACAACTGTACCCGATTTTGAAATTACGCCCGTGAGCTTACGGAGTGCCTGCGACATAAGTCTTGCAAGCAGACCTACGTGTGTATCGCCCATCTCGCCCTCAATTTCTGCCTTTGGTACAAGCGCAGCTACCGAGTCGATTACGATAACGTCAAGTGCGCCGCTTCGCACGAGCGATTCGCATATGTCAAGCGCCTGCTCACCGGTGTCAGGCTGTGCAACTATCAAGTTGTCTATATCAACGCCGAGCTTTTCGGCATATACCGGATCAAGAGCGTGCTCCGCATCAATAAACGCAGCCTCGCCGCCCATCTTCTGTGCCTCCGCTACAACGTGAAGTGCTACTGTTGTTTTACCTGATGATTCAGGTCCGTATATTTCGATAATTCTGCCTCTTGGCATACCGCCTACGCCCAATGCCATATCAAGCGTCATTGAACCCGTAGGTATTGCATCTACGCTCGAAACATGTGTATCTCCAAGCTTCATTATTGAACCGGTGCCGTAATCTCTTTCTATTACTCTGAATACCGCTTCAAGTGCTTTTTTCTTTTCTTCATTCTCCAAACGCTCTACAGGCGGTCTTGACTTATCACTTTTTGCCATCTTTTCATCCTATCCTTTCAATTTGACAAACCCGAACATCTGTTC
>CAYMCT010000030.1:1957-10074 GCA_964389075.1 uncultured Lachnospiraceae bacterium | reverse complement strand
TTTCAGGTGTATCCATTATAGGAATCGACCTGCTGTACACCGAAAGAATTTTGAGTCCGTAACATTCATTAGCTACATGTGCAATCTGGTTTAATACCCTGTCCATTTCATTGGAATGCGTACTCTCAAGTATAAGCATTACGCAATCCTGCATAGACGTATTTAAAATAATATGTTCTTCACCAATATACCTCTCTGCTATATTCTTTATGTAGAACAAATCATCGTAAGAATTGGTTTGGTTTGGTTTTAAAACAACCATTCTTACAGGCGTTCGCCTGTCCATTCCAAATGCACTGCAGTAAATATTGAATGCCTCATCAGCATCTCCGATGCTCAGAATATAATCCTTCAAAAACCGCTCTTTTAAAATCGGTTTTACCAGATCAGCATCATTTAATACCAGATGAGCAAAATTCTCATTTACGTCCTTGCCACTTCGGTCATATGCAAAAGCTTTTTCCTGACGCATAAGTTCTCTCCCCCTTCGCATCTGAAAGTTTTTGCCACATAACAATATGACATATGTACACTTATATCCATTATACACTATATGTGTATGAATTTCAAGAGAAATTTTATTGATTTTTATATTTTTTTCGCACACATAAAAGAAGGGATGCAGTCGGCATCCCTTCATACTTTAGACTCATTATTTAATTGAATACGGATTATCTTTTCCGTCAGTTTTTGCTATTGTTACGTTTGTTAGGTCGTAATCATAAGCATTACCTCTTATATAACCGAAGCACCAGATACATACCTTTGTACATTCAGCCTGCTTATATGATGCATCCTCAAGTGTACCTACTACTTTACCGTTTTTATCCAATACAGCTATTGAGCTTGACTGTAACACATTATTTACCATAATCTTTACAGTATACCACTCACCCGGCTTTATTGATGCAAGTGCTACCGATCTTGAACCGTCATAAGCTGTAATTGAGTTTGTAGTAAATGTAAGCGAGTTAGCTAAATAGTTCGTGTTTGAAGTCGGGTCCGAGAATGAACCGTACTGCAAAGCAAATGAACCTGAGTTCATTCTTATATCAAACTGGCAGTAACCGAATGTCTGAGCAAAGTTTGAGGTTGTATCTCTCTGATACATATACATTGAACCTGCACCGTCGCCCGGCGTCTTGTCACTGTTTGAATACATATTACAATAATTTACTTTTCTTTCCTCATCATACATAAATGTTTCGTAATGCTTGCTCGCAGAACCCTTTGAAAGCCACGGGCTGCCGTCCTTGATTATGCCAAGACCGTATATCGGCTTGCCTACAGCACCGCCAACAGCACAGTCCAGAAAATCTGAATTTGTTATATATGTAGCATGCGCCTCAGCATTTGCTACAATAGGCATTGCCAGAGCCTGCACACTCAAAACTGCAGCTGCAAAAACTGAAAGTATTTTCTTGTTCATCTCTATCCTCTCCTTTATAAATAACTTCTTTAGACTATTCCTCTATTATATCATTATAATATAATATCCAATGTCTTTTTTCAAGCTAAAAAACAGACATTTTTGTTTGTTTTTTAGCTTTTATGCCTTGAAGATTGTAATAGACTGAGGCTGAGTCTTAATATAGAATATTCCATCAGCCGCACTGTAATTATTGTATCCGCTCTCCGTTGACAAAACAGCTTCAAGGCTTGTCACTCCGTGACGTGCAGCGTCAAGCCGTATATCCTTCGCAGTAGAATCAAAATTCACAAGAACAATATATTTTTCATTATCTGTAATACTTTTTCTAACGTATGCATAGGTATATCCTGTTCTATATACATAATCCAGTTCGCCTGTGCTCAGTACCTTTGATGACTTTCTCAAAGCAGTAAGCGATTTAACCCAGCTACGCATTTCGCTGTTCGGGTCAACCTCGTCCATTTTATTCCAAGGGAACGGCGCACGGCAGAATGGATCGCCGTAACCCTGCACGCCAAGCTCATCACCGTAGAACAAGCACGGCACGCCCGGCATTGTCATTACCATGCCCATTATAAGCTTTGTGCGTTTTCTTGCAAGACCTAATGTATAACCGTCAAGCGAGAATCTCGCCTGCGCTTCTCTGTCAAGCTCATGACGGGTAGGAACACCGCCCATAAGAGTTACTATTCTTTCAACATCGTGTGATGATATGATATTGAGGAGTGAATAGAACGCCTGCTTCGGATAATTCTCCTTAAGACTCATTATTCTTCTGTTAAATTCAAATGCATCGATACGGCACAGCGCAGCGTCAATAAGCGCATTACGGAGCGGATAGTTCATAACGGAATCAAGCTCGTCACCGTAGAAATATTCACGTCTTTCGCCGTATGCCATCTTATTTGAAGCATCCTCCCAGACCTCGCCGATTATTACAGCCTCCGGATCCACTTCCTTTACCGCCGCTCTTAATTCCTTCACGAAGAAATCAGGAAGCTCATCAACAACGTCAAGTCTCCAGCCCGATGCACCCAGACGTATCCACTTCTTGATTATCGAGTTTTCGCCCGACAAAAGATACTCTCTTAATTCCTTGCTATTCTCCTCTACCTGAGGTAAAGTTGTCATTCCCCACCATGATTCGTATACATTCGGGAAATCCATAAATCTGAACCATGTATAATACGGCGAATCCTTTGACTGGAACGCACCCACACTGTCATAGTTACCGTACTTATTAAAGTACTGGCTGTCATCACCGGTGTGATTAAATACACCGTCAAGGATTATTCTGATTCCACGCTTTTTCGCTTCTGCGCAAAGCTCCTTGAAGGTTTCCTCATCACCGAACATCGGGTCTATTTCCTCATAGCTGCCTGTGTCATATTTATGGTTTGATGCCGCCTTGAAAATAGGATTCAGGTATATAACCGTAATTCCCATATCTTCGAGATACGGAAGCTTTTTAATAATTCCCTTTAAATTACCGCCGAAAAAGTCGTTTGACTTATACTCACCGCCAAACTGCTCTGCTTTGTAGAAAGGCTGTTCTCCCCAATTACGTTTTATTATATCTGTACGGTTGCCCAAAAATTCGCCGTTTTCATTTCCGTTATAAAATCTGTCGGGGAATATCTGATACGCAATCGCATTCTTAAACCATTCCGGTGTTTCATAATAGTCGTTATATACAGTTATCTGGAACGACCGTGACGGCGGCTGAAATGTCATTTCGCCTATACCGCCGAGATTTTCAGAATTATTACCGTAATATACTATTCCGGCATCAGTTGAAAGCTCAAAATAATACCATACAAGACACGCTTCATCGGGCATCTTTACTGTTTTTTCGTATACGCAGCTGCCAAGCACCGAAAACACAAACGGCATATCCTCATATACCTCGTCCTTGCCATCCTGCTTATATATAAGTCTTACGCTCCTCGGAATACCTGCACCGTCAATCGCAACACGGAACTGTATTTCTGTGCCGCAGGTTACCGCACCTTTAGGAGAGCGGAAGAAACGCTGTCTTGAATTGTGTTCTATTCGCATTAGTTTACTCCTGTCTGAATTGTTTATTTAGAGAATTTTTCAAGAACTTCACATAGGTTTGCCACCATAATTGCCGCATCTCCACGGCTTATATGTGCTTCTCCGTAGAAAATACTATCAGAACGTTCAAGAAGAATTCCGTTTTCTTTTGCAATTTTTACATAGTCCTCTACCCAGCCTTCAACCTTATCGTCATAGCTCAGGTCAACCTCCGGAACAGTAATATTACACTCTTTTTCGAGAATTCTCGAAACTATCGCAATAAATTCATTTTTTGTAACTGCTCTGCCGCCCCGGAAGGTGCCGTCCTCATAACCGGTAATTAACCCCTCGTTCACTGCGGCATTTATGATTTTATAATACCAATCATCAGAATTAACGTCAGATAATCCGCACGGCACATCGCTTTGAGGAATCCCTTCAAGACGCATAAGAACCGTTGCAAGCTCTGCACGTGATATACGGCTGTCCGGTGCAAAATTAGTTCCGTCTACTCCGTTTATTATTCCTTTTTCACACAGCAACGCTACTGAATTTTTCATCTGTGCAGGCTTGTGGAGCATATCCTCAAAGGTGCATCTGCCATTATCCTGTACATCAAGATATTTACTCTTATCTTCTGCAGGGATGAAAGCTATTTCATAACTATGCTTCTGGGTTATATTTTCACCGTCATATATTTCACATGTCAGTGTGTGATTACCATAGGGAACATACGAATTATCCAGCACAAGCTGATACGGCGGTTCCGATTTCTCGCTTATCCACTGTCCGTCTATAAGATAGCGCACAATAAGATTTTGTTTTTTAGGTATATATGCATATGATGTCACATCTATAACATCAGTAAATATCATTCCGTCTACAAGCTCTGTGTATGCATACGGTGCTTCTGCAGGGTAGGATTTCAAAAATATCGGGTCGCTTGTGAACTCCTGCATCAACGGAAGAAGCTCTTCACTTTCACCCATATCGTAACGGTACAAATCACCTATAACATATTGATTAAACGAAATTATACATTTGTATTCAGGATATCTGCGACTTATATCGGCATAATACATACGAAGCTGATGCTTAGCCCAGTCGGTATAATCAACGCCGTCAGGCGATTCAAAGCCTACTCCGCCCTCGGTTATCATTACAGGCTTGTTTATGTTGTTTTCTCTCATAAACTCGTGAAGCATCTTTGCACGCATTGACGGGTTGGCATACTGACCCATTATAAAGGACATCTGCGCCGCATCATTGTTATTCGGATTACCCTGGAAATACGGCATCGTATACAGACTGCAGCCTATCCAATCAACATACTCGTCACCCGGATAAAACTCCTCAAACGTAGTGTCAAGTCCGCCTGTATCGTTCGGTGCCCATACCATTGCTATGTTCTCTTTTGTTCGAGCATAATCGGCAACAAACCTGAAACATTCCTTGAACAGCTCAGGGTCATTGAAATTATCGTCAATATTCATTTCCTTTCCGAATATCAACAGTACATCGAGTCCCCACGACGCAATTTCATCTATGCGGTTGTAAATATAGTTTGAATAATCGTTTATATCTATAACCTGAGAATTTTTGAGCGCAAAGTTCCAGTTCATACCAATAAGCTGTGTATGATCGCTCTTTGTTTCGCCTACCTCTTTTCTCGGAAGATTGGTGTTATGTATCTCATCTCTCGGAACAAACCAGTCGTAATACGTGTTACACGCATTGTCAATACCGTCATATTTACGGTCGAACGGCGTACCGATATATATTCCTGAACGAGGTTCAAACTTTGCACCGTAATATACATAATTATCAGCAGCAGTTTTTACATACGTTCTCAGCTGCGGGTCATTGAGCAGATTACGGCGATAGTCCATCTGTGCACCCACCCACGAAAGCGATTTCGAGAACACCCCGACCGCCGACAAGTTAAAAATCACCGATACAAGCAACAACTGAATTATAAGAGTTTTTAACTTTTTCATATTCTGCTCCTTTCCTGTCCGAAAATATCATATCTTTTGTAGTATACCACATATTCAAAAAAAAAGCAAGGGGCAACACCCCTTGCAATAAAAATACAGCGGTTGCTTCTCCCTGTCGTCCGCTTGACAAAGGATTGTATCCGCTGTATTTTATTTAACTTAATTAACCGTTATCGCATCAGCCAAAGGCTTCATACTCTCTAAGCTGTCCCAAAGGAATATTCTTAAGCCGGTTGTACTCATACCACTTGGCATAGCAACGTCCTTTACACCCTCTTCGGTAAAGGTTACTTCCACAGGAATTATCTTGCCGTTTGCATCACTGAATACAACATCATATGTACCCACATCACCTATGATGCTTACCGAATTAATCGTCTTATCCCACATAACACTGTATGGTGTATAATTGTAAACCTTTGCCGCATTTGTAAGATAATCATTACCTGTTGCAATCGCAATTTCGTTCCATTCTGCCTCTGTTCCCGTATAATGCACCTCTTTCAGATTAGAACAGCTGCCGAACGCATCTGAAAGTATGCCTATAACCGTATTCGGGATTTCAACTGTTTCAAGCTTTGAACAACCCGAGAACCAACTGCTGTTTATCATTATAAGACCTGTTCTGATTGAAATCTTTTTCAGTCCTGAATTTGCAAAAGCAGATTCACCGATACTTGTTACATTTTTACCTATACTTATCGTTTCAAGACTACTGCAATAGTAAAATGCTTCATCCCCGATAGTTGTTACTTTGTTTGGGATGTGTATATTAGTAAGTTTTCTGCAGTCCTCAAACGCAGATACACCGATGTTTGTTAAATTCTCAGACATACCTACACTTGCAAGTGAGTCACAGTCATAAAATGCATATGTTCCAATGCTTGTTACACTCTCCGGAATAGATACTCTGACTAAGCTGTCACAGTTGTAGAAAGCATAATTTTTTATCTGCTCTATTCCATCAGGTATAGTTATAATACTTGCTTCTTCGTTGTTTATATACAACTTTGCACCGTTATACAACGGATTTGATGATGCACTTTCAAAGTCTATTTTACACCATTTTTCTAAATCTGTTATATAAACATCATCAAGTTTGCTACAAGAGCCAAATGCATAATAATCGATGCTTGCTACTCCTTTGCCTATCGTAACATAAACCAAACCATCACAATCGTAAAATGCATCTTCACCTATACTTACCACACTATCGGGAATTACAATATTCGTTAAGCTGTCGCAATTATAAAATGTATTGTAACCGATACTTGTTACTCCATTAGGAATATTTATATTGGCTAACCTACTACAGTCATAAAAAGCTGATGAACCGATGCTCGTTACAGACTCCGGCAGAGCAAGCTTTGTTATATTGCCGCACTCATAAAAAGCCGATGTACCGATACTCGTTACCTTATCGGGAATATTTACACTTGACAGGTTGCTACAGCTATGAAATGCAGAATCACCGATGCTTGTTACTCCTGCTCCCAACGTTACCTTTATAAGGTTGTCACAGCCATAAAACGCATCATCGTTTATAACTTCAACACTGTCCGAAACATTCACTATAATCAGATTGTCGCAATCATAAAAAGCTGAATTCCCAATTTCCGTTATTCCATCTTCAATAATAACCGTATTTATTTCACTGTTATCTTTAAACGCTGATGAATCTATTGCACCCGTTCCTACAATTGTAAGAGTGCCTGTATCATCAAGATACCACAAAACGTTTTCACCGCAACTGCCATTTTTGCCTCCTGTATAAACCTTTGCATTCAGAATTGTATCATTGCCGGTTCCGATAGTCACCTGTTTCCATTCATAAGCCGAACCTAAATAATATACTTTATCTATATTCTCACATCCGCTGAATGCATTGTCTGATATTACCGTCACACTATTTGGTATTATAATGTTTTTTATTGCATTGCAATCAGCAAACGCACTTTCGCCGATGCTTGTTACTCCTTTGCCGATTGTTATGCTGGTAAGTGCATCGCAATTTCGGAACGCAGACGAGCCGATGCTTGTCACACTGTCAGGAATGATTATACTTACAAGGCTACTACAACCATCAAACGCAAATGCACCAATACTTATTATTCCGTCCTCTATAACCACATTTGATATGTTCTCTCTATCCGAAAAAGGCAAATTGGTGCTATTATAATCATACATTGTCCCTGAACCAAATATGTTTAACGTTCCATCTGTCTGCAAAACCCATTCTATGCTCTCACCGCATATACCATTATCAGTACAATTATAACGTTTGGCTGATGTCAAACATGTATTGTACGAGTCTATGTTTATTTCTGCCCATTGTGCACTTGAACCCTTATAATATACTTGATTTAAATTGCTACAACCAGAAAATGCAGATTTACCGATGCTTGTCACACTGTCTGGAATTATTACGCTTGTAAGACTGCCGCAACTACAGAACGCAGATGAGCCGATGCTTGTTACGCTGTCGGGGATTGTTATGCTTGTAAGACTGCCGCAACTATAGAACGCATCTTCGCCGATGCTCGTTACTCCGTTGCCGATTGTTACGCTTTTAAGGTTGTCGCAATAGTAGAATGCAGATGAGCCGATGCTTGTTACGCTGTCGGGGATTGTTATGCTTGTAAGACTGC
>CAYMCT010000030.1:0-1857 GCA_964389075.1 uncultured Lachnospiraceae bacterium | reverse complement strand
TTTTAAGGTTGTCGCAATAGTAGAATGCAGATGAGCCGATGCTTGTTACGCTGTCTGGAATTGTCACCCTCAGAACATTATCACAGTTATAGAATGAATAATTCTTTATCTGCTCTATTCCATTAGGTATGATAATAATACTTGCTTCCTCATTATTTATATACAGCTTTTCCCCATCATACAACGGATTTGAAAATGCATTCTCAAACTCTATCCCACACCACTTTTCTAAGTCTGTTATATATACGCTTGCAAGGCTGTCGCAATCATAGAACGCATTTGAGCCGATGCTTGTTACGCTGTCCGGGATTGTTATGCTTTCAAGGCTGTCGCAATCATAGAATGCATATGAGCCGATGCTCGTTACGCTGCCCGGGATTGTTACGCTTAGAACATTATCATGGTTATAGAATGCATAATTACTTATACTCTCAACCTCCTCCGGTATTGTTATACTGCTCGCTTCTGCATTGTTTATATACAGATTCCCTGCATAATATAATGGATTTGCACGTATATCAGCAAACTCTATTTCGCACCATGCCGCAACATCTGTTATATATACGCTTGTAAGGCTCTTGCACAAAAAGAACGCATCTTCGCCGATGCTCGTTACTCCGTTGCCGATTGTTACGCTTTTAAGGTTGTCGCAACTATAGAACGCATTTGAGCCAATGCTTGTTACGCTGTCGGGGATTGTTATGCTTAGAAGGCTGGTACAATAACTGAATGCAGATGAGCCGATGCTTGTTACGCTGTCGGGGATTGTTACGCTTAGAAGGCTGGTACAACCATAGAACGCATCTTCGCCGATGCTTGTCACAGGCAAGCCTTCAATTTCGCTCGGTATAACAACTGCGCTTGCAAATCCGTCGCAATCCGTAATGGTAACAGCAGTATTATCATCATTTACTTCGTAATACAAATATTTGCCATACTCCGTTCCTGTGTATGCACTTGCGCTGATACCAATTCCAAGCATCATAAGTATTATTGTGCATAGAATTAAAATTTTCTTTTTCATTTGATGTCCTCCTAATTTATGTGTTTTTATTTTCTTTGTTCTGCTTTTTTCTTATTATTAATACAAACCCCACATATTGAAAAAATAGGATTTTCTTCATCAGGATAACTCATAGCTACATCCAAGGAATCAAATTCCTTTTTATTTTCCTTACGCATTAAATCAATTTTACATCTCCCATCAGCATATTGCTTTATGTGCAGTTTTTTTGTACTAATATTACCTATAAAATTCACATTCATTGCAACACCTCCGTTTCTTCGTTATATTACATAATCGGTATTATGTGGTAAACAGTTATTTGACAATTAACTTTACTACATAAAAATATAACACGAAAACAAGACCAAGAAATTTATCGTTTTTCATTGGTCTGATTTTCGTGTCTTTTTTCTTTAAATTACAAAAATTTCAATATTTATGTATATAAGATTGCATTTTTATTTATTATGTGGTATAATGTCAATAGTAATTTTACCACATAATACCGATTATGTGGTTTTTGTTTTAGCTGAATTTCGTGGCTATGGTTTGGGGTGTTTCAGTCGAACGGACATAAGCGAATGCGTAGTCTTCGACTGAAATATCCCAAATCATAGCCCTCACTATTTGGAACCCCTCCGAGCTTTGCCGAGCAAAACCCACCTTCCCCTCAAGGGGAAGGCTTTTTTCAGCATCGTAAAAGTCCTAATTTCTGTATTTGCCTGCGATGCACTTCGCCTGATTCTATTGTATATATTCTTGTCGTATTTATGCTTGAATGTCCGAGTAAATCTGCAAATCTTACTATATCCTTTTGGATACTGTAATAGGTGCGTGCAAAAAGATGCCTT
>CAYMCT010000029.1:0-10158 GCA_964389075.1 uncultured Lachnospiraceae bacterium | reverse complement strand
TATAAACTCTCGTATATTATTCATTTTTTATTCAATATTATACTTTACAAATAAAAGCAGATGTGATACAATATTTAAGATGGTGTGTTATACACTGATTGGATAAATAATGAATATTGTGTATAAATATACATAAATATACATAAAGGCGGTAGCCTTTAATTGGAAGGAGTCAACGGTAATGATTAAAATAGCTGTATTGGGAGCAACCGGCTATGCAGGTATCGAACTTGTTCGTATACTTTCATCACACCCTGAGGCAGAGATAAAGATTCTCAGTTCACAGAGTTATGACGGTCAGCCTATATCGGAGGTATACGGAAATTTCGGTCATGTGCTTGAAATGGATTGTGAAAAGCTCGACCTTGATAAGATTGCGGAATGTGATGTTGCATTCACGGCTTTGCCGCACGGAGTATCAAAGGATGTTATTCCGTCGCTTATTGAAAAGGGAATAAAGGTCATCGACCTCAGCGGCGATTTCAGATATGATGATATAAAGGTTTATGAAAAATGGTATGGACAGGAGCATTCGGCACCTGAGCTTTTGGCAGAATCAGTTTACGGTATGCCGGAGCTTCACCGTGAGGAGATAAAGAATGCACGTCTTATCGGTAACCCGGGCTGTTACACTACCTGTTCAATACTCGGCGCATATCCGCTGTTGGCAAGCGGAATCGGTAACAGCGAGAATGTTATAGTAGACGCAAAATCGGGTGTAACAGGCGCAGGCAGAACTCTTGGTCTTGCTTATCATTTCTGTGAGTGTACAGAAAATACAAAGGCTTATAAGATAGCAACTCACCGTCATACATCGGAAATTGAGCAGGAGTTATCAAAGGCGGCAGGTAAAGATATGATGATTTCGTTCACGCCGCATCTGATTCCGCAGAAGCGTGGTATTCTTGCTACGATTTATATTAATCTTAACAAGAAGTGTACTACAGAGGAGCTTGTAGCGCTTTATAAGGATTTCTACAAGGATGAATATTTCGTGCGTGTAAAGGATGCAGGCAAGCTTCCTGAAACAAAGCACGTTGCCGGTTCAAACTTTGTAGACATTGGTATTGTTGTTGATGAACGTCTTAACCGTGCGGTTGTTGTTTCTGCAATAGACAACATCTATAAGGGCGCCGCTGGTCAGGCTGTTCAGAATATGAACCTTATGTTTGGTCTGGACGAAAAGACCGGAATCTCAAACGCAGGTTTCTACTTATAAGGAGTACAGAGATGGAAGCATTGATTAATAAAGCGAAAATACTCGTAGATGCGTTGCCGTATATACAGAAATTTTCCGGTAAAACGGTTGTTGTTAAATACGGCGGCAACGCTATGATTAATGAAGAATTAAAGAACAAGGTTATGGAGGATATAACCCTTCTGAAATTCATCGGTCTTAACCCGATTGTTGTTCACGGCGGCGGACCGGACATATCAGCGGCGCTTAGCGAAAAGGGCGTTAAGAGTAAGTTTATAAACGGCTTGCGTGTTACCGATGAAACTACCGTTCAGGTGGCACAGCAGGTGCTTATTGGTAAGACTAATAAGGAAATTGTAGCACTTCTTAATAAAAAGGGTGGACGTGCTGTGGGTATAAGCGGTATTGACAGTGCGTTTATAAAGTGTGAAAAGCAGAAAACTGTTGTTGACGGTGAAGATGTTGATATTGGATATGTCGGTAAGATAAAGGAAATTAACCGTGAAATTCTTGATGTGCTTTGCAATGAGCAGTGGATTCCGGTTATAGCTCCTATCGGCACAGACGAGGACGGCAACAGCTATAACGTAAATGCTGATACTGTAGCGGCAGAGGTTGCAGCAGCGGTTGAGGCTGAAAAGCTTATTCTTTTAACTGATGTTGAGGGTATAAAGGATAAGAACGGAGATGTTGTTTATGAAGCAACAATCCATCAGATAAATGATATGATTGATGACGGTACCATTAACGGCGGTATGATTCCGAAGGTGCAGGGTTGTATTGAAGCTATACATTCGGGTGTAACGGGCGTACATATCATTGACGGACGTATTCCGCACTGTCTGTTGCTTGAAATATTTACAAAGACAGGTATCGGCTCGCTGATTAAGAGCGATAAGTATTAAAGATTATAATTAAAAATATCCGGATTTAACTAAAGGAAGATAGGAGAATACAACTATGAAGATGTCGAATTTACTAATGCCGACTTTAAGAGAAGTTCCGGCAGAGGCTGAAATAGCAAGCCACAGACTTATGCTTCGTGCAGGTCTTATAAGAAAACTCGCAGCTGGTATATACTCATATTTGCCGTTGGGTTTGAGATCGCTCAAAAAGGTTGAGCAGATTGTTCGTGAGGAAATGGACAGAGCAGGGGCGCAGGAGCTTCTGATGTCTGCACTTCTTCCGGCAGAGGCGTATCAGGCTTCGGGCAGATGGGAGGTTTTCGGACCGAGTATGTTCAAGCTCAAGGACAGAGGTGACCGTGATTTCTGTCTTGGACCTACACACGAGGAATTGTTCACACAGGCTGTTATTGACAATGTAAAGTCATACAAGGAATATCCTATGACCTTGTATCAGGTGCAGACAAAGTACCGTGACGAGGGCAGACCACGTTTCGGTGTAATCCGCAGCCGTGAGTTCGTAATGAAGGATGCGTACAGCTTTGACCTCAATGAGGAAGGCTTGGACGTATCATATCAGAAAATGTATGATGCATACTGCAGAATCTTTACACGTCTTGGTCTTGACTTCACAATAGTTGATGCTGACAGCGGTGCTATGGGCGGAAGCGGTTCGCAGGAATTTATGGTAAAATCACCTGTAGGTGAGGATGGTATTGCGTACTGTGATGCCTGCGGTTATGCGGCTAACTACGAGAAGTGCGAGTGTATCCCAACTAAGTCGGTTCAGATTGAGGGCGACTTAGCTCTTGAGAAGATAGAAACACCAAATGCTCATACAATAGACGAGCTTGTAGAATCGCTCGGCATGGCGGCTCATAATTTCGCAAAGACAATTATATATAAGGCTGACGATAAATATATTGCAGCTATGGTTCGCGGTGATCGTGATGTTAATGAGGTAAAGCTCAAGAACCTTGTTGGCTGCACTGATGATTTAGAGCTTGCAGAGCCGGCAATAGTTCGTGAAATAACAAATGCTCAGGTTGGTTTTGCCGGACCTATAAATCTTGGAATCCCGGTATATGCTGATAAGGAAGTTGCATTGATGCAGAACTTCGTTGTAGGTGCAAACGAAACAGATATGCACTACAAGAATGTAAATATCGGCAGAGATTTTGAGCCGGATGTTATTGCTGATATTCGTGTTGTTGTAACAGGCGATGAATGTCCTAAGTGCGGCGGCTCAATCAAGTCGGAGCAGGGTATAGAGGTTGGTCATATATTCAAGCTTGGCACAAAGTATTCAGATGCTTTGGGCTTGAAGTACCTTGACGAAAACGGACAGCATCAGACTGTTATTATGGGTTGCTACGGCATAGGTGTTACAAGATGTCTTGCAGCAGCTGTCGAACAGCTCCATGATGACAATGGTATCATATGGCCGGTATCAATTGCGCCGTATCAGGCAATTGTTGTTCCTGCAAACTACAAGAGTGAGGAACAGATGGAAGCAGCTGAAAAGCTTTATAATGAGCTGACAGAAGCGGGTATTGAAGTGTTGCTTGACGACAGAGCAGAGCGGGCAGGCGTTAAATTCAAGGATGCTGACCTTATAGGTATCCCTGTAAGAGTTGTAGTCGGCAAGAGAATAGGCGAGAGCGTTGTTGAATACAAGGAAAGAACTATGGACAGCGCTATCGAAATGGGTATTGATGAGGCGAAGAATAAGGTTATACAGTTTATAAACGACAATAAATAAAGACATCGTAAGATTTTCCATAAAAGGGAGTCAAACACATAACAGAAACTTACATTGACTAAAGATAAGATAAATGATAAAATAGCCTTGTAATCTGGAATGGAGAGATGATAACTTTGAAGAAAATAATAACGACAATAACAGCAGCACTGCTTTGTGCATCAACAGCGGTGTCTGCACAGATTCCTGACCACAGAGGAACTGATCTTTCTCAGTTTGAATTCGGAACAAGAAGGATTGCTTCAAATGTGTTCGGGTACAGTGAAATATTTAAAAAGGCGGGCGATCAGTACGGAATAGACCCGAATATTCTTGTGGCAGTATGTATGCAGGAATCGGGCGGTGTGAACTACAGCTACCGTGCTGACGGTACTCCTTATCCTGCATGGGGAATAATGCAAATTGAGTATACGAATGAAAAAGCTTTTGCTCAATTCGGGCTTGATACAACGGGCGTTGAGTGGACGCTTGAGGACAGGCTTGACCCCGAAAAGGCCGTTCCGTATGCGGCATATCTGCTTTCGGAGGCGCTCTATGACTATGATGCTGATTATGCAAAAATGCTTCAGTCATATAATTTCGGTCAGACGGTGCTTGACAGAATTATTGAGGCGAAGGGCGATGAATGGCTCGAAGAACGTGAAAATGCGGTTGACTATGTCAGTAACTGGGCGTATGAATCGTACGGCGACAAGCTGTACATAGAGCATGTGCTTTCCTATTATCATAACAATATTGATTATGTCGGGGCAAAGGTAAGGGTGAACAACACGCTTGTGAAATTCGCAAACCAATATCCGATAATTGTTGACGGCACAACTCTTATACCTGTACGTGCCATAAGCGAAATGCTTGGTGCTGAGGTTACATGGAATGGTGAAGAAGGTCATGTTCATATCGACAAGGACGGTAGGATGATAGATTTATATATCGGTGATACCACTGCATTTATAGATGATGAGCCATATGGCTTGGAAATTCCGGCAGAGGTTGTAAACAACCGTACACTTGTTCCACTTCGCTTTGTTGCGGAGGCACTTGATACAACCGTAAACTGGAACGGTGAAACAAGAACCGTTGAAGTGACATATTAATACAAAAAATTTCATATAAGAGAAGCTCTGAATGATACAAAAAAGGCAGAAACGATTGATTTCGTTTCTGTTTTTTTGATTCCTCCAATGAATGTTTTTGAGAAATTGTCCCAAATTTATTTACAAATGAGGTTGGCTGTGATATAATTGATATGCTAGATACTTAAATTATAATGGATTTATTATAATTTTTTGTTGCAAGTCGTATGCTATGGTAAAAGCATACCAACTGACAGACTTTGCAACAAAGTAATTTAAGTGTCTAGCAACCTTAATCGTCAGGGCTGTATGTTTTTCGGTGCATAGCCCTGAAATATGGGTTATGCACTTTTTTGATTTGGGAGGAGCCTTGAATGAAGAAAAGAATTTTATCAATGTTGTTATCCGTGTGTATGCTATCAAGCTTGATTGTATTAATCCCCACGATTAATGTTGAAGCAGTAGAAACAATAACTGATGAAGCGTTGTTTATGACATATCCTACATATCTGTCCAATAGTGAGATGGACGAGGGTCTGTCTAAAGCAGAAGCAGCTTATCATGCGGTTTTAAACAGTTATTCAACAACTGATGAAGCTGTTGCTGCTTTTATGTCTGCTATGAGCGAGGGTGTTTCTCTCGCAGTAAAAGATACTCTTGGAAGTTGGGGTATTGGAGAGACATTATATGATGAATATGCAAAAGCAGCAGCAACTAAATACATGCAAAGTATGCTTTTCAATGAAAATGCAGTCAAAAAAGCAACAAAAAAAGTTAATAATGCTTACAAAACCTTAAAGACCTCATATAATATTGCTTCTTCTGTTGATAAGTCGCTCTTGCTAGATGATTTAAGGGAGCTTGCAAAAACTTATGATGTAAATATTTCTGTTGAAGGCATGGACAAGGTTGTAAATAAACTATATGATGCCGGCGCATTAGAGACTGATTTAGACGCTATTGGAGAGGCTGCGGGTTTATGGAAATATGTTCTTGAAATAACAGAGCTTCATGCAGTGGAAATGACTGCTATACAGCTGCTTATTGACGAACTTACTGCAACGGGACAAACGGATAGTGATTTGTATCTTGGATTGACTTTATTGAAAGAAGAAATAGAATTAAATCAGGATGAATATGTGTTGAAAAAGTATTCAAACTCTAAAATTGTTTCCTATATATCGAAAAATATTGATAAATTTTTCTATAATTTAGTGGACAGTTCAGCGATAACAGTTGCTTTTGTTACTACTTTTTGTAAAGTATATGCCGACTATATTTATGCGGATGCGAAGGCAGACGAACTTATACAAGCAACAATGCAAACAAGTTTTATTTCAAGCATTGATATATGTCTTTCTCGGTACAGAACAAAGTTTTTGCAGGGCGCAGGAACAACCGAAGATATAGAGACTTATGAAAATCTATATGCGGCATACCTTTCTGCATATAAGGCATGTCTAGACAGTTGTTACGATGTTGCTAAATTAGATGATAAATATACTCTCGGTGGCGATTGTATGGTGTGGGCAGATGAAATCGAATACACTTATACCTATGATACATACATTCGATGGTGCAAAGAAGAAGTGGCTCATGACATTGAAAATGCAACTCTTGATCAAAACACAGGTTCTTCTATCATTACTGATGAATTAAATGAGGAAACTATCAAATCTCGTTTTGAAAGAATATACAAGTTATATCCACCAAATTCAGATAAGAAGTTTATAGGCGAATATGATGGAGCAAAGCATTCTATAGGCTTTGTTGCAAAGGTATTTAGTATGCTTTTTGATAAGCAAATGAGCAATAAAGTTGAAAGTAAGTATAATTATATTTTAACAAGTAATAAAAATGTGCGTGTTGTTGGTCGATTAGAGGAAGAGGATGTAACGGAAGATGCCTTGAAGGAACTTTTTTCTAATGCAAGAATAGGTGATGTGGTGCTGACTTCCGGTCAATATGACTATTTTCAAGGGATGATATTAACAAATGTTACTGACACAGGAATAGAAGTATATGATTGTGATTCTAAATATGGGGCAGAAAAAGATGATTATTATGATTTAATTCAGCAATATGAGCTTACATATGAATGGATGGCAGATGCTTTTAGCAAAAATGGAGAGTATCATTCAAAACCAGGAATTTCAATATATCGAGCAATAAGAAAGATTAGCAGTGTAAGTTCGGACAACTCATTAAATAATGAGGAATATGATGATAGTGTAAATTATGTTATTGAAGATGGTGTATTAACTTCATATAATGGCTCAAGGACAACGATAGAAATTCCTGATGGTGTAACGGATATTGCTGCTAAATGTTTTAAAGATAACACGAGCATTAAGTATGTATATATGCCTAATACTATTACTCAAATCGGACGTTATGCATTTGAAAATTGCAGCAATCTGAAACACGTCAATTTGTCCTCGGCGTTGTCGGAAATAGGAGGGTATGTTTTCAAAGGGTGTACATCGCTTACAGGGATAGCAATACCTAATGGGGTAAAACATATTGATGAATCCGCATTTTATGCATGCAGTAGCTTAGTAAGTATAGCTTTACCTAAAAACACATCATTTTATAAAACTCTTTTCAGTTCTACTGCTTTTTACAATAACGAAAGCAATTGGGAAAACAACACGTTGTATCTTGACAATTATTTAATAGAAACAAGAAACACAAAACCTGATCTGAGCTTTTTAATCAAGGAGGATATAACACATATAGTCGGTGGTGCGTTTAGTGAACTTGGTCTAACGAGTATAACAATCCCTGACAATGTTACAAGCATTGGTTTGTATGCTTTCAATGGCTGTGATGCATTAACCGAGATAAATATCGGCAAAGGTGTTACAAGTATAGGGAATCAAGCATTTTCCGAATGCACTGCACTCAAAAAAATGTACATTAATGCAACTATAACCACTGAGGAGATTATAGCAAGTTCCAGTGGCGATAACTTAGATGTAATTTTCGGAAATGGTGTTACCGCTATCCCGGCATATATTTTCAATGGTTGTACGGGGTTAAAAAATATTGTATCAGGAGATAATGTAAACAAAATTGGTGCTAATGCATTTAGCAATTGCACTAACTTAGAGACTATCACTATCGGAAACAGTGTGTCGTGCATTGGTTATAGGGCGTTTTCCGATTGTCCTAATTTAAAAAAGTTATATTGGAACTCTAATGCGAGCGAAGTGGAATGCTTGTGGTCTTATGATGGAACGTATTTGGGATTTAGCGAGGTAATCGTTGGAAATAATGTAAATAAAATACAAGATGGAATATTCGGAAACTTCAACCTGCTTACACACATCACACTTCCAAGCAATGTTGAATCCGTTGGTGACTCGGCGTTTTATGGGTGCGATGGATTGAAAAAGGTCGAAATGTCTGACAAGATTGCTGCAATCGGCGATAGTGCATTTGCATACTGTAATGCTTTGACAAATATAGAGTTGCCCGAAAGCCTTATCAAAATAGGCAATAACGCATTTCAGGGATGTACCGAAATTTCGAATATATCGTTCGGAAAAAAATTAACCGAGATTGGAACTGAAGCGTTCAGCTCCTGTACCTCCTTAGCAACCATAGAAATACCAATCAATGTAACAAAGCTCGGGACAGATATGTTTAAAGGGTGTACATCGCTAAAAAAAGCAACAATAAATACCGAAGAAATTACAGCCGGAATGTTTGACAACTGCTCAGCCCTATCAGACATAACACTCGGTAGGCAGATTAAATCAATTGACATTTGGGCATTCAGAAACACGGCAATAAGTGATATCACATTACCGGCTTCGTTGAATACGATACACCCCGGTGCGTTCATTAATTGTTCAAAGCTCGGAATGGTAGAGATATTAAATCCGCTGGTTGGCTTTACATCGCACACATTCGAGAGTTGCTCGAAGGAGCTTGTAATCAAGGGATATACCGGATCTTCGGCTGAATATAATGCTAAATATTATGGATTAGAATTCGAAAGTATTGGTGATGTGCCGCAAATCCCTTTCACGAACGTCATTGCACAATGGACAGGAAGTGGATATGACGTGAATATCAGTCAGCTTAATGCGGATTCCAAGACATATATCATCACCGCATATGACTTTGAGGGCAAGCCGTTGAGTACTAAAATTGGAGTTTTAAGTGATATGTACACGAGTAGAAGTTTTTACTATGAGTTTGGTGAAATTTCTGGTTTTAAGGTAATGATATGGAACACACTTTCCGATATGATACCAATTACAAGCGTGTCATTATGTCAGTTTTAATAAAAATACTCAAACAGCCTGTTATCCGATTGGGGATAACAGGCTGTTTGAGGTTCTTCCTATATATTTGCATTAGTCGTCGAATCCGTTTGGATGTGTTGACTGCCATCTCCAGCTGTCTTCGCACATCTCGGTTATATCTCTTGTTGCAACCCAGTCAAGCTCGTTCTTTGCTTTTGACGGGTCTGCCCAGCATTCTGCAATGTCGCCCGGTCTTCTTGGGTCTATCTGATACGGAAGCTCTTTTCCGCAAGCTTTTGAAAAAGCGTCGATAATCTGTAATACGCTGTAACCGTTGCCTGTGCCGAGGTTATAGATATGTACGCCCGGCTTTTCTGAGCAATGCTCGATAGCCTTTAAGTGACCGAGAGCGAGGTCAACAACGTGAATGTAATCTCTTACGCCTGTGCCGTCAGGTGTAGGATAGTCATTGCCGAATACGTGTACTGTTTCGAGCTTGCCTACTGCAACCTGTGCAACGTATGGGAGCAGATTGTTCGGGATGCCCTTCGGGTCTTCGCCCAGGTTACCGCTCTTGTGAGCACCGATTGGGTTGAAGTATCTTAATAATGTAACAGACAGATTTGGGTTTGCTGCTGCAACGTCAGTCATAATTCCCTCTATCATAAGCTTTGTTGAACCGTATGGGTTAGTGGTTGAAAGTGGAAAATCCTCTGTAATAGGAACTGACTTCGGCATACCGTAAACTGTTGCTGATGATGAGAATACGATATTGTTTACGTTGTACTTTTCCATAAGCTCCATAAGTATAAGTGAGCCGGTTATATTGTTGTGGTAATATCTAAGCGGAATCTTCGTTGATTCGCCCACTGCCTTAAGACCCGCAAAATGAATAACAGCGTCGATTTTGTTCTCAACAAAAACTTTTTCAAGATTCTCACGGTCAAGCAGATCATACTCGTAG
>CAYMCT010000028.1:0-10167 GCA_964389075.1 uncultured Lachnospiraceae bacterium | reverse complement strand
AGCAATGGTATTACCGTTTGTATATGTAATTCTTGCTTCATTTTTAAAAGAATCGGATCTTGTTGCGGGTACTTTATTCAAAGCTCCTGCAAGTGTTGGTTTTACACTGGATTCATATAAAGAAATCTTTAATATGCAGGGTAAGGGTGCAACAGTTGTTCGTTCATTGGGCGTATCGGTAGGTGTAACTGTTATAGGTACAATTATTAACTTGTTCTTTACGGCTACAATGGCATACGGCTTGTCACGCTCAAACCTTATCGGTAAAAAAATAATCCTTAATATGGTACTTTTCACTATGGTATTTGGCGGCGGTATGATTCCTACATTCTTGGTTGTAAAAGGACTTGGAATGTATGATACATATTCAGCTTTGATTTTGCCGGGTGCGATAAGTGCATATAATATGCTTATTGTACGAAACTTCTTTATGGAGCTTCCGGCAGGACTTGAAGAAGCGGCTTCTATCGACGGCTGTTCAGATTTGGGTATCTTTGCGAAGATAGCACTTCCTCTTTCACTTCCGTGTCTTGCAACCTTCGGCTTGTTCTATGCGGTTGGTCACTGGAACAACTACTTTGGTGCGTTGCTTTATCTCGGTGATGCAAAGAAGTATCCATTCCAGCTTGTATTGAGAAATATGGTAATGCTGTCAACGGAAGAAACATTGGCAGATGAAGAGCTTCCAAAGGAAACACTTAAGATGGCGGTTATCGTTGTTGGTACTGTTCCTATTCTTATCGTTTATCCATTCCTTCAGAAGCATTTTGCAGCAGGTGTAATGGTAGGCGCTATCAAGGGTTAATAACAAGGAGGAATAATCAGATATGAGTAATTATAAAAGAATATCAACACTTGTTATGGCTGTTGTACTTGCAGGCGGTATGCTTGCAGGCTGTGGCGAGAAATCAGTTCCGATAGGTATTGATACAAACAATCCGACAATACAGATTATGACAAGTGCTAACAAAATGGACTCAGCAAGCCCTGAGTCCCCGGTAGTTCAGGCGATGCAAAAGCATCTTGGAAAGAAGATGAGTGAGAAATACGGTAAGCAGTATGACCAGGTAACACTTGACATTAACTGGGTAATTTCTACAGCGTATGGCGAGAAGGTTACTGCCGCACTCGGTGCAAACGAGTATCCGCACGTAATGCTCGTTACGTCAAGAAACTCATCAATTATCCAGAACTCAAAGCATAATACTTTCTGGGATTTATCATCTGCATTTGATGCAAAGGATGAAAAGTATGTATCAGAAGAGAACCCTGAGGGATATGTATATCCGCATCTTGCAAAAGCAAGTAAGATTACTAATAAAAATATCGCAATTGACGGTATGATAAACGGTATCTACAGAGGAAGAACAATCGGTCGTCAGGGTATGACTTTCAGAAAAGACTGGCTTAACAATTTAGGTCTTGACACTCCTGAAACGATTGATGATCTTGACGAAATGATGCGTCTGTTTACAGAGGGTGATCCGGACGGTAACGGTAAAAAAGATACATATGGTATGATTATCACTACATATCTTGACGGTCCGCTTAACAACCTCGCAATATGGATGGGTTCACCTAATGAATGGGGTTATGATGAAGAAACAGACCAGTGGAAGCCGTGGTTTATGTCAGAGGGTTACTTTAATGCATTGACAAAGCTTCGTGAGTGGTATGCAGCAGGCTATATTAACCAGAATATGGCAACATTCGATGCAAACAGCTGGGATCAGCCGTTCCTTAATGGTGAAGGCGGTATCCAGATTGACGTTGCTGACCGTGCAAGACGTAATGCTACAAACATAGCGGATAAAAATCCAAAAGCTATAGTTGATGTTATCGGTTATGTAAAGAAGGATGCAGACGCAGAACCAAAAACATTGCCGACTACAGGCTATAACGGTTACTATGTAGTTCCTAAGCAGATGGTAACAACAGAGGCTGAGCTTGATTTTGTTCTTTCCGTACTTGACGAATGTAACGGTAATGAGATTTCAAATATGTGTAACTACGGTCTTGAAGGTACACATTATATAATTGATGAAAAGGGTGCAGCTCAGAAGTTTACAAAGGACTATCTTGTAAAGAATGAGGGCATGAGCGAGGATGAAGCTACAGCAAAATCAGACGCACTTGCTAAGGATTATAACGACCTTAACCAGTTTGCGATGGGTGTTGACCCTGATGTAGGTATCAAGGCAGCATATGCAAACGAGGTTGCGGCTAAGGTTGACTGGGTTTATAATGATAACGAGAATTGGGCTGTAATAAATCCGATGGCTCCTTATACATCAGAAATGTACTCAATGAGCGGTACAACACTTGACGGAATCATAGCAGAGGCTAAGGTTAACTATATAGTTGGCAAGTGGGATGAAAAACAGTATAAGGAAAAGGTTGAGGAATGGCTCAAGATGGACGGCGAACTCGTAATGGAAGATTACAAGTTTGCTTATGAGGATGACAAGGGTAACTATGATGAAGAAGGTAATCTTGTTATTCCTGATGAGTACAGATTTAAGTTTAAATTCTAATTTGTCATAATATACTTTCACGGAAATGCGGCAGTTGATAATCAACTGCCGCATTTTCTGTCATTAAACTAAAATTTCTTCCATAGTACGTTTCGGTACGTGTGCATTTCCGTTTTCGTCGAAATAGTATTTTACACTGTCTGTCAAATCAAACGTATCCCCGCTCTGTCCGCCGTATCCGATTGCTAAAAGATAGGTTATATCGAGATTTTCAGGTAAAGCCAGAATTTTCTTCAACTCTTCACGGTTTATTGCACCGAGCCAGCAGGTATCAAGATTAAGCTCTTTTGCCGCAAGACACATACTCATTATGGCTGCTCCGCTGTCACATTCGGATTTGGCAGTCGGTTTAAGTAAAGTATCGTTAAGAACTGCTATAAATACAGGTGCAGTTTCCTCAAAGGTCGGATCCCATTCAGGGATATATCCGGCATATTTTATGTGCGGAAACATCTTTTTGCGTGTTTCCTCGTCTGTTATAACCGAAAACTTTAACGGCTGTAAATTAGCACCATAAGGGGCGAGTCTTGCACAGTCGATAATCTGCATTAGGTCATCGTGCTTTACCGGCTCCTGCTTGAATTTACGCACCGTTCTTCGTGATTTTACTGCTTCATATACGTTCATGGTAATATCCTCCGTTTATTTATGTACATTTATTGTACCATATAGTTAAAAATAATTCAACTGCTCTTTACAATTTGCAAAAAATCTTGTATAATAATATGGTGGAGTTTTATATAGGGAGTGAAAGAAATGGAAACGCCGATTTATACAAGGCTTACGGAATACCATAGAAAAAACAGAATATCGTTTGCTATGCCGGGGCATAAAAATCTGCGTGGACTTGCTCCTGATTTGTTAAAGTGTGATGTCACAGAGCTTTTGCAGACTGTGGATTTGCATAGTGAGTGCGAAACTGCAGAACGTGCCAATACTCTTTTGAGCGAACACTACGGAACAAAGAAAAGCTTTATTATGACAGGCGGTTCTACGGCTGGTATTCAGGCAATGCTTGCGTCGGTATTAAAACCGGGTGACACTCTGCTTGCTTTTTCGGATTGCCATATGAGCGTTATAAATACGTGTGCAATATGCGGATATAAATTAAAAATGGTTGCGGTAAAGTATGATGAGGAATTTCTTGTTCCACGGGATATACCTGATATTGAGATTGCTGAAGATATAAAAGCCATGCTTGTAACATCGCCTAATTATTACGGTATAACAAAAGATATTGTTGGTCTGGCGTATAAGTGCAGTCGGGCAAATATACCTCTTTTGGTGGACGAAGCACACGGTGCTCATTTTGAGGCAACAACTGATGATGGGGTGGTGGGAATGCAAACTCCGATATCGGCTGTATCACTGGGTGCTGATATGGTTTGTCACAGTGCACATAAAACGCTCGGAGCATTGACGGGTGCTGCATATCTGCACGTGTGTTCTGAAAGAATTGATATAAACCGTGTAAAACGTGTACTGCGTTCGTTTCAGTCATCAAGTCCGTCATATGTGATTGCAGCGTCGGCAGATTTTGCACGTGCGGCTTTAGAGGAAACAGACTATGCTTGCATAGTTGATGAATGTAATCAGTTTAAAAATGCAATAACCGATATGACGAAAATCAAGGCACTTCCTAATAATGATAAAACGAGAATTGTACTGAATTTTTCAGCCTATAGCATAACAGGCTTTGAAGTTGATAAGCGTCTTTCGGAATATTACGGAATAGATATCGAGATGTCGGACTATTCAAATATTGTTCTTATAGCAACGCCTTATAACACGCACAGTGATTTTATGGTGCTTTTTCACGCATTGCGTGATATAACATCAGGGCTTGAACTTAGCAATAAAAAAGATATACTCGTACCCCCGCCCGTGCCGGACGGGGTAATATCTCCGTCAGACGGTTGGTATGCGGATACAGAGTGTATAGATATAGATAAATCAGAGGACAGAATTTCGGCATCAACCGTTACTGTGTACCCGCCGGGTACGGCTGTTATTGTAACGGGCGGAAGAATCACAAAAGAAGCCATAAGCTATATAAAAATGTCACAGAAACTGGGAGCAAAGCTCACGGGAATATCTGATAATGGGATAGAAGTGGTTATATGAACAGAATAACAATAAATGGTATAGTTGATAATATAGTGTACAGTAACCCTGAAAACGGATATGCCATATGCGAAATTGATTCTAAAGAAGAAGGGCAATTCTACGCAGTGGGATATATGCCCTCAATCTCGGCGGGTGAGAATGCTGAGCTTACCGGTTCGTGGACTATGCATCCTGAATACGGTGAGCAGTTCAAGGTTGAATTGTACAGAACAATAATGCCGTCAGATGAAGCGGCGATAATTAAATATCTTGCGTCAGGTATCGTAAAAGGTGTGCGTGAAGCTACCGCAAAAAAGCTTTATGCAGAATTTGGGAACGATGTTTTTAATGTGATGACCAACGAGCCAGAAAAGCTTGCTAAAATTAAGGGTATTAGCCGTGACAGAGCAGATTCTATATGTAAATCGTTTAACGAACAGCGTTCGGTTCAGAACATTATAATGTTTCTGCAGCAGTATAATATATCACCTAATCTTGCACTGAAAATAAACAAGATATTCGGTGCTGAGGCAATTACACGTATTAAAGAAAACCCGTATTCGCTTGCGGCGAACTTTGACGGAATAACATTCCGCACGGCTGATTCGATTGCGTGCAGTCTGGGAATACCTAAAAACAGTCCTACAAGAATAAGCTGCGGTATAATATATTTTCTGAAAGCTGCAGCATATTCAAACGGTCATACGTGTATGCCCCGGCAGCTGCTTGCTGAGCATGCTGTTTATGAGCTGCAGGTGAGTGAGGAAGAGGTGCAGAATGCATTTTCTGAGCTTATTGCAAAACGGGAAATTATTATAGATAAAATAGATAACACGGATATGTATTATTTATATAATTATTATCACGATGAGGTATATATTGCAAAACGGTTGTCGTTAATGGCGTATACGCAAAACAAATATGCTATCAGTGAAGAAAGAGCAGAACGTGAAATTGACAGTTTTGAGGCTGAAGAGGAAATCAGTCTTGCTCCCGAGCAAAGAGAAGCAGTAGTAACTGCACTTACGGGCGGATGTATGATACTTACCGGAGGTCCCGGTACGGGTAAAACTACAACTATAAATACCATTATCAAGCTGTTGGAAAGGCTGAAGCTGAAAGTAGCGCTTGCGGCTCCTACCGGACGTGCCGCAAAACGAATGACGCAGATTTCGGGCAAAAAAGCAATGACAATCCACCGCCTGTTGGGTGCGCAGGTTTCCGGCAACGGTCATGTTTTTGCACACGACGAGGAATGTCCGCTTGATGAAGACGTAATTATTCTTGATGAGGTCAGTATGATAGATACTGCTCTTATGTCAGCCTTTTTAAGAGGCGTAAAAAAGGGCGGAAGAGTTATATTTTCAGGCGATGTTGATCAGCTCCCGTCTGTAGGTCCGGGTAATGTCCTTAGGGATATGATAGAATCCGGTGTAGTTCCGGTAATAAAGCTGACACATATTTTCAGACAGTCTGAGGAAAGTCTGATAATTGTGAATGCACATAAAATAAATAATGGCGATATGCCTGAGCTTTCAGACCGAACAAACGACTTTTTCTTTATGCGTCGTGCAAATCCGGAAAGCTCAGTTGATACAGTTCTTGGGCTGTACAAAACACGCTTGCCGAACACATACTCATTAAATCCTATTACTGATATTCAGGTTCTGACACCGATGAAAAAGGGTCTAACAGGAACCGTGGAGCTGAACCGTGCCTTGCAGCAGTGCATAAACCCGCCGCAGAGTGTACGTGCCGAATATAAGTATGGACAGACGGTTTTCCGTGAAGGCGATAAGGTTATGCAGACCAAGAATAACTACGAAATGCCGTATGTTGAGGAAAACGGCGAAAAGGGTACGGGAATATATAACGGCGATATGGGTGTTATTAACAGTATACACGCAGCCGAAAAATATATGGTTATTACGTTTGATGACGGAAAAACGGTGGAATATCCGTTTACAAGCCTTGATGAAATTGAGCTTGCTTATGCAATTACCGTTCATAAAAGTCAGGGAAGTGAGTTTCCGTATGTAATAATTCCGGTATGCTCGTATATCCCGATGCTTATGAGCAGAAATCTGTTCTATACAGCTATCACACGTGCAAAGACAATGGTTGTTCTTGTGGGCAGTGAAAAGACAGTTTTTAATATGACAAATAACAGCTCGTATATAAAACGCTTTACAGGTCTGTATGAACGGTTATTAAAAGAGAAACAGCAGGAGGAGGCAAATGAAAGGTAAAATCAGAAATATAACTATAAAAACTATACTTGCCGCTCTGGCTGTTCTGGCAGGAGGAGTTCTGCTGTCATTTGTTTCATCAGATCCGGCATCAATTAAAACAATGCCGTTTTTTGACGATGTCACAGACGAAAACAGAGCCTTGATAGAGAATGTATATATGAACAGACTGATGTCGGCGGAGTCTGATAACCATTTTGGTATTGACTCACCGCTGTCTGTGTCAGAGCTTGCGTATTTAGGTATAGGTATGTATGAAGATAAAAACGGTATTCGGCGTTCTTATGAAACGTATTCCGAAAACGGTGATGAATACATAGCTAAGGCAAAAGAATACGGCATCTGGCAGGGAATAGAAAAGACGGGAGAGGACGCTGTAACCGGAGCCGATGTCGCAGTGGTATTAGCACCGTTAGCAGAGGATGTTGAGCAGATAGAGTATTACAGCGGATATATTGGTATGGAAAACAATACCAATGCTCAATCCGCAATAGATTTATATAACAGAGGCATTACTCTGGATAAAAAAATAAGTACAGCGTATTCTGTGCAGGATAATATTACAAAAGGTGAAACAGCAAAGCTTGTAATGATGATTTCTGAGCCGTCATTGAGAGTTACTCAGCTTATGCCGGATTATTTTCAAATGAAGCATATACTCGAAACCGCAATGAGCGGTTATCAGGGTGACTGGTCGCTGTATTTTGAGGATTGTGCAATGGGTGAGGTAATATCCATAAACAGTCATCAGGTATATTCAGCGAGCCTTATTAAGCTATTTGTGGCACAGACTGTGTATACAAGGATTGCCGAAGGAGCTTTGACAAGCTCGGAAAAGCTTGAAAATCAACTCTATAAAATGATAACAATAAGTGATAACGATGCGTGGAAGGCACTTGCACGTGTTCTTGGTAACGGCTCATATATGACCGGAATGTCGTCGGTAACGGAGGTTGCAAAAGCATCGGGCTTCTCTGATACTGGACAGTTTATGCAGGGCTCAAGGAAAAACTTTAATTTCACATCGGTTAATGATTGCGGAGCGTATCTGCACAAGATTCTTAACGGAGAGATAATATCTCCCGAATATTCGGAGAAGATACTGAATCTGTTAAAGCAACAGCAGATAAGAATAAAAATCCCGTCAGGCGTGCCTGAGGGTGTAGCGGTAGCAAATAAAACCGGAGAGCTTGAATATATGCAGGGTGATGCAGCAATAGTGTATGCACCGTCGGGAACATATATTCTTGTAATAATAGGCGACAGCCTTGAGAATGCAGGCTTGGCGCAGGCTCAGATAAGAGAGCTGTCATCAATGGTATATAGTTTTTTGAATAACTAAGAAAGGATATAGTGGTTAAATATGATAGTAGGACTGAAAAAAGCAATTTTGCATATTCTTGACACAGGTTCGGGTACGAACGTGTTTTCTGATACTTTGCTTGATGTTGAAAATGCAGAGGTAAACACATTTATAACAAAGCACATTGAGAAGATATACGATTCAGCATCGCTGCGTCCCGCTGAATTTAAGGAAACAAGCGGTATGAGAGCAAAAGTAGAACAGTATAAGTCGGGTGAAACAACGTTTGTTGAGCTCTCCCGGACAGTGGCTGAACGTGTGTATGATGCAGTTGCAATGTCGGAGGACCCAAAGTCCTGTGACTTGATTGTTGTACAGTTTGTTGTTAACGAGGCAGAAATTATAGGAATTCTGAAATGCGATAATAAGGTCGGTATTACACATAGCGTAGTGCACGATGAAGGGAAAATATTGAACAACATAATCAGCCATTACGCAATTCTGCCGTCGGTATCGAATAAGATTGCGGAAAGCGCATTTATTAATCTTACAAAAGACGAACTGAAATATGCGGGCAAAAAGTATAAAATAGACGGTGATACCGTTGACATTATCGCAGAGCTTCTGCTTGAATGTGAATACGAAATATCTCCCCGTGAAAGTGCAAATACGGTTACACGTATAGCTAAAAAGGTTGCTCTTGAGAACGGTGCCGATACTATCGAAACACAGGCACGTATCAAGGAATATGTAACGCAGAGCATAGAAGATAACAGCTATGAATATGTTGATACAGATTCAGTAGCTGAGCGTGTTTTTGAAGGACTTCCGTCAATGCGTGAGGAGTTTGTGCAGAAGATAGAAAAAGCCGGTGTGCCGAAAAAGGTAGAGGTGAGCAAGTATCTTACAAAAAAGATGACCTCGAATGTTAAGCTTTCAACCGATACCGGTGTAGAGCTGTCATTCCCGCCCGAATATTATAAGAATCCGGATTACATAGAGATAATCACTAACGAGGACGGAACCTTGTCAATAAAAATTAACAATATAAAAGAGCTTAATAACCGATGAATATTGACATTACAGGCTTTTTGAGTTATAATTATGTTCGTAAGAATTCGTAACGGGAGGTGTGTACTGTGAAAGAGGAAATAACATCAGGCGGAAAACAGTTCTGTTTTGTAATACTGTGGTCTGCTGTATTGTATGTTCTGTGCGGGGTTATAGCCGCAGGATTTCATAGCTATGCATTTATTGGCGGAATAATAGGTGTTCTGATTTTCTGCGTGTTTGCTTTTTTCGTGCTTACACATTATACAGCGAGATTTACTTATACACTTAAAAACGGAACTCTCCGTATAAACAGAATGATAGGCAAGCGAAATAAAGAGATAGAGTTTAAGTGTTCGGAAATAACAGAGCTGTATTATGGCTTTAAACCCAATGTATTTCCAAAGCAGCCGCTCAGTATGAGGGTAAGTGTTTTTTCACCAAAGAAAAGTCTGTACATTGAATACAGAAAAGACGGCGGTGAAAAGATGGGTGTAATAATAGAACCTTCCGAAAGGCTTCGCAGAAAGATAGAAACAGAAAGGAAAAAAACGGATAAATGACAAAGATTGTTGGTGTAAGATTTAAGCCTGCGGGTAAAATGTATTATTTTAATCCGTTGGATTTTGATATAAAACGCGGTGATAATGTTATTGTAGAAACAAGCCGTGGCATAGAATATGGTGAGGCTGTGCAGGGTATTAAAGAAATTGAGGAGTCGGCAGTAACAAAGCCGCTTAAATCAGTTTTAAGAATCGCTACCGCAGAGGATACAGAGCATTTTAAAGAAAATAAGGCGAAAGAAAAAGAGGCCTTTGCAATCTGTGCTGAAAAAATAGAGAAGCACGGACTTGATATGAAGCTTGTTGATGTGGAATATACCTTTGACGGCAATAAGATTTTATTCTACTTCACTGCAGACGGC
>CAYMCT010000027.1:0-10466 GCA_964389075.1 uncultured Lachnospiraceae bacterium | reverse complement strand
CCGGGAAATACGCAAGTCGTCTGATGTCCCGATTATTATGCTCACCGCAAAAGGCGAAACCTTTGATAAGGTACTCAGTCTTGAGCTGGGTGCAGATGATTATATGGTAAAACCGTTTGAGCCGAAAGAGCTTATTGCCCGAATCAAAGCAATACTTCGCCGCAGTGACAGCAAGTCGGAACGAGAGAACGATCAATGTGTTTCATTTGACAAGCTTGAGGTTAATCTCTCAAACTATGAGCTTAAAATAGACGGTAAAATACTCGAAATTCCACCAAAAGAGCTCGAGCTGCTTTTCTTCCTGGCATCAAATCCGAACCGTGTGTTCACAAGAGAACAGCTTCTCGAAAAGGTTTGGGGCTTTGATTACTATGGCGATTCAAGAACCGTTGATGTTCACGTAAAGCGATTACGTGAGAAGCTCGAAGGCGTTGAGGCGAACTGGCTTTTAAAAACCATCTGGCGAGTAGGCTACAAGTTCGAAGTACGCTGATATGTTTAAAAGTATATTCGGACGTTTGTTCTGGACGTATTCCATTCTGATGTTGTTGGTTCTTTCGACTATATCACTGTCAACAACAATCCTGTTCACAAACTTCACAGAACGAAAACAGGTAGAAACCATAACCTCTGTCGCCCACACAATAGAGTTCTGGACGGCAACACTGCAGGTTGAGCAGAACGATGTACAGTCGCAGATTGCATACAAGCGGCTGCTTAATTCCTGGGGACGATTTACAATGTCAGACATTACAATCACAAACCGCAACGGTGAAGTGTATGACAGTACCAACGGAATAAACACTGTACCGCAGGAATATCTTGAATGCATAGCAATAGATAATATAACTGTAACCCAATCCGACTTTGGCGGATTTTATGATCACGATGTTCTTACAGTCGCATTCCCGCTGCATTACAAAGGAAATGTGATAGGTGCTATCCTGTTCAATAAAAGTGTACCTGAGCTTCACCGTGCAGCAATGGAGCTGTTGGTAATGTTTCTTATAACGATGCTTTCTTCTATTGCTGTAGCGTTTGTTATTGTATATATACAGGCAAAAAAAATTTCTGCACCAATTGTAAAAATCAATCATGCTGCACAGAAAATTGCCGCAGGTAATTTTAGTGAGCGTGTTGATGTCACTACAAGGGATGAAATAGGTCAGCTTGCCTCCACATTCAACTTTATGGCAAGCTCTATCGAAAAAGCAGAGCAGAACAGACAGAGATTTATCTCAGACGTTTCTCACGAGCTGAGAACACCGATGACGAGTATTTCAGGCTTTGTGCAGGGGATGCTTGACGGTACTATTACTGATGAGGACAGAAACGACTATTTGCAGATAGTCCTCGATGAATCAACCAGACTTACAAAGCTTGTTAATGATATGCTTGAAATGTCAAAAATGCAGTCGGACGAGTTCAGACTTGAGATTGCACCGTTTGATATAGCAGACCTTATATGCACCTGTCTTATTGAGTTTGAAAATAAAATAGATTCCAAATCACTTGAGGTTGATGTTGATTTCAGACCAGAAAACCTCACAACCCTCGGTGACAGGGATCAGATAAAAAGAGTGCTTATTAACCTGATTGATAATGCCGTAAAATTCAGCCATAGCGGCACCACTGTTTCAATAAATACGTGGGTGGAAAACGGCAAAGCACATATTTCGGTTTCCAATACCGGCAACGGAATGAGCGAAGAAGAAATAAAACACATATTTGACCGTTTCTACAAAACGGACAAGTCACGTGAAAAGGACAGAACAGGAGCAGGACTCGGGCTGTCGCTTGTGAAGAATATCATAAGGCTGCATAATCAGACAATAACAGCAAAAAGCATTCCTGATAAGGACGGAGGTTCAAAAACCACTACATTCGAGTTTACTCTTGAAATCAAATAGCAAATAAGCGAGAGGCGCTGCCTCTCGCTTATTTAGTCAAAAAATGTTACATTGTCTATATCTTCCTGATCTTTCAGCCCTTTAAAATACAAATTATATATCGGATTATCGACTATTTCTCTGAGCTTGTCACGGAATCTGGAATCATAGTATTCCTCAGGAAGGATTGTTCCGAAGTTCTCGTCTGTTTCTTTTTCCGCAGCCACAGTATGACGTGCGTGAGCCTTAAGAAGATAATATGGATGAACATCAAACTCAAGCTCATTATGGAGCGATGCATCACGCACGCCCATAACATCAAATACATCACATTTATAAAGCCTTGCCATATTTATAAAAACCGTTAGCGGAAGAGTTGTCTCATTATTCTCATATCTGCTCAAAGTGTTTCTGCTGATACCCAGTATCTTGGCAGCCTCTACCTGAGTGAGTCCGCATCTTTCACGGCACAGCTTCAGTTTTAAGCCATAACTCATATTTCTACCACCGCATGACGTGTTGCATGACAGTTAATATTAACAGCTACCGGTAAACCTGCTATATGTGTAGGATACGTTTCAACATTAACAGCCAAAGCTGTTGTTGTTCCGCCCATACCCTGAGGACCTATGCCAAGCATATTTACTTTTTCAAGCAAGGTCTTTTCAAGGTTTGCATAGTATTCATCAGGATTACGCTTTGTAATATCACGTGTAAGTGCTTTTTTGGAAATCACTGCGGCTTTATCCATTGTACCGCCGATACCTACGCCCACTACCATAGGCGGACATGGATTTGCTCCTGCCTTACGGACTGTTTCAACAACAAAATCAATTACGCCCTCAACTCCGTCAGACGGGTTGAGCATCTTTACTCCACCCTTATTCTCGCTTCCGAAGCCTTTCGGTGCAAATGTGATTTTGAGCTTATCGCCGTCGGTATAGTCATAATAAATAACTGCCGGTGTGTTGTCCTTTGTATTTACACGGTTAAGCGGATCTTTTACAACTGACTTTCTTAAATAGCCCTCTGTGTAGCCAAGCGATACTCCCTTGTTTACAGCATCGGTAATTGTATCACCCTCAACAAAAACTTCCTTACCAATCTCGATAAAGAACACCGCCATACCTGTATCCTGACAGATAGGAACCTCCTTTCTGTCAGCAATCTCTGCATTAAGAAGAAGATTTTTAAGAACACCTCTTGAAACCTCAGATTCTTCTGTTTCAACACCCTTTTCGAGTGCTTCTTTTATATCCTTGTTTATATGGCAGTTTGCGTTTATGCACATATCTCTTACTGCCTTTGTTATTTCTTCACTGTTTATTACTCTCATTATTTTCGCTCCTTAATTATTATTTGTCCGGAAACAGTACCCATGAATCAAACCATCTAAGCATTTCCTTGCCGTAGTTCACATCAAAGGTTGCACCGCTCAGCACCGGATAGAACATCACAAATAATCCCACCGCTATAACGGTATATACAGCCGTTCCAATTATTACTGCTTTCTTATCCTTCGCATTATCATATAATGTCTTTACAGAATATCCTATCATAAGCACCACGAAAGGAACGCTCGGGAAATAGTGATATATATAAGTTGTTCTTGTTACAAGCACCCACGGTGCAAGCTGTACAATATATGCAATTGACAGGAACAGTGCTGTTTTGTTTGATTTCTGCTTTACAGCTTCGTCATACATCATAACAAGTGCAAAAACACCCGTCATAATTATCGAATACATAAGAACACATACAAACAATCGCTCAAGCTTCTCATTTCCGTTCCCTGCAACAAATGCCATAACACAGAAAACCGCAAATACCACTGCATATACTTCGGCATAGAACCACTTATTCCTACCGAGGTAATTACGCTCCTTAAGCGGTATTATAATGGTAAGTGCCAATACATATGCAAATGCCGGAATTCCCATCCACCACACAGCAGGGTTGCCGAACGCACTTATGCCTTGCCTCAATCCATCCTCAAGAGTGTTTGAGAAGTAGTAAATCGGTCTGTACATAATAGGCCACTCATACCAGTGCGATGAGAAACTATGTGTTGAGTTTGCAACAGTTTTTGAATGATACGTCCACATTCTCTCAATCTCACTGAACGCAGTGCCTATGCCTTTTCCGCTCGGGGTATCCCAGAACGGCGCATATGACAGCGTGTATATTATTACCGGAACAATCACAAACATAACAACGCAGAACGCAAGTGTTGTTAAAGTATTTTTCATAAACACATTTGTTATATGTGAGTGCTCTATTTCGCCCGTACTGCTCTTAGGTGTTTTCAGAGCCCACTGATACTCTGTATATCTTCTGTAGATTGTATAGAAGAAAATAACTGCAAGTCCTGCACCTGCATAAAGACCTGTCCATTTACTTGCAACTGCCAATCCGAAAAACACTCCCGAAAGCCCCAAAGGCACAAGTGTCTTTCCGAGCGGTGTATCATAGAAGCTCAGCTTATAATACCTGTACATATAATAATACATAAGCATTATAAAAAATGTTACATAGGTATCTATTGTACCCAGTCTTGTCTGCGTGAAATGCATAAAGTCGAAAGTAAAGATAACGCACACAGCCGCAGCCAGCCACTTATACTTCAGCATCTTTCTTGCAAATGCGTATATTATCGGTATCATAAATATACCGAACACTGTTCCTGCTATTCTCCAGCCGAACGGAACCATACCGAATATTGATATACCCAGACCTATAAATATCTTTCCAAGCGGCGGATGTGTCCATTCGTAAACAGACATATTATGCACAAACTCATATGCGGTACGTGGGTGATATATCTCGTCGAAAATAGTTCCTGACATAAAATCCTTACCGCTTGCCATCATATGCTGTTCATCGAATATTGCGGCGATTTCTTCTGCATCGGAATTCACCGGTACATACTGCTTGCCTTCAGCATCGAGGAAGCATATCTCATTCATATACAGCTTTTCGGACGGGTCAGTTTCTGACGGTGTACAATTGGTTGATAATTTTACGTATCTTGCTGTAACATCAGTATCCTTTATTGTCCAGTCAAACACATCACCTTTTGTTTCCGTAAGATTTTTGACTGCATTTTTATCCTCGTCCATAAAATCTATTACAAGGTTTCTTCCTTCGTGAAGCTGTCTTGCTCCCAGATAGAATTCAAGCTTTTTAATTTCCTTTTCTTCTCCGAAATCTACCGTTATACCCTCATTCGGTATAACTGTTCCGGTTTCGGGGGCAAACATATTACCTAAATTGTAAAGTGCTATTGCCGAATATACAACTGTAATCAATGCGACAAAAATCACATCAGATTTAGTGATTTTCTGTTTCGGCTCGCTACTGTCAACCGACACCTCTTTTTTCACTGCCGGTTTTGTATTCCTGTTTGATTTGTAGCTGTTGGTTTTATATCCCTTCTGCTTAACTGCTACAGTCACTTCCCGGTAATTTACATATTCTTTCTGTATTATATAAACAAACACAGCGCACAGAACAAGATTTATAACCGATGCTACCGCAACTACAGGGTCTCTGAAATATTTGTTTATATCCTGGTTATATATAAACAAAATCCATGCCGTATTAAAGAACTGCGAAAACGTAAACAGTCCGTACATAACAAGGTTCACGGTTTTCGGCATAATCAAAAATGCATAGAAAAGCATTATTATTCCCGGAAACGCATATCGCTCGTGCATCTTAACCCCGAACATAAAAATACCGAAGAACAGAATAAATGCACATATATAGTGTTTTGCCGGACTTTTGCTCTTAAAGAATACATATCCCGAATATACAGCAACCACTGCCATTGCAAGATAGCCCATAACCGATGCCGCATTAGTAAGCTTCTCCCAGTTATTGCCCACAGCTGCAAAAGCATTAAACGCATTTACAGTCATATAATTATACTGTTCAAGCGTTGTTTCTATATACTGATTGAGAATTATGCCTATACCGTCTATCGGGTTTTTCCCGAACGGCATAAACAGAATAAACATTGCCGCAACACCGCAAAGACCGGTTAGTGCGTGTTTTATAAGCTTCTTTTTATCAAATCCGCCGCAAAGCCAGATATCTTCTATCAATGAGAATGCAAGCACGGGGAAAATGAAAAATGCCTGCGGCTTTATCAGCATACCTGCAGCAAACGCTGCGACTGCCGGTATGAATTTCTTTTCTGCCGAATAATACACCGTCAGAATGCAGAATAAAGCCAGAATACTGTCCACCTGACCCCACATTGCACTGTTCAGAATCAGTGTAGGATTCAGAATTATCAACGCTGACAGCATTGCCGATGCCGAATTACTGAACCTTTTTGTCGCAAAACGGTATGCAAGGTATCCCATAACAAGGTCAACAATCATCGCAGGTGCTTTAATTAAAAGCTGTAGCCCTACATCTCCGCTTTCCAGACCTAACAGACTTTTGACTGCACCGAGCACATACATTACATATACATATCCCGGCGGATAGTCATGAAAGCCCTCTGACACGTAAAACTCGGATAACCCGTTACGGAACAGCTTGCCCGACCAGCCGATAAAACAACCCATATCGGTTTTATGTCCGTAATAACAGACAGCCGCTATAATACGTGCAACTACACCTATCAGCATAACAGCAACGATATATACATTTGTTTTATCCGACGCTTTTGAATTCAGTTTATCCTTCAGATAAAGCGTCCAAAAAGCGCCTCCGAAAACAACAGTAAGCAGCATTGTACTTATAATACCTGTCATAAACTTTAAAGCTCCTTCTTAAAAAGATTAATTATAGTTTATTTTACCACATTAACCCTGATTATGCAATAGCAAACGGTTAAAAAATTACAGTACCTTATTTGCTCTTTTTAAATTCTCTCGGCGAGCAACCAATATATTTTGCAAATACACGGTTAAACGTACGGATTGACTCAAATCCCGACATATAGGCAATATTTGTTATTGATTCTTCACTGCATTTTAAAAGCGAACACGAATATCCTATACGTTTTTCTGTTATATACCTTTCAAATGTTGAACAAAGCTTATCTTTAAAAATATGCGATATGTGGGAACGGCTTATATGAAGTGCTTTTGCAGCATCATCGATATTAATCCGCTCAGTATAGTGTTCGTCGCAGTATATGAGCAGATTTTTTATTGTGCTTATATTATATATATCTGCGTTTTTTAGTTCTACGGACTCCACAAGCAAAGATAACAAAGCGCCTACAGCGGGGCATAGGAGGATAACGCTTTGGTCACGCCCATGTGTGTTTCCGAACAAGGTGAGGAAAATTTCGCACGGGCATTTAATCTCTTTTTGCTTTATAGGAAATGAGCAATTTCCTATAAAGCAAAAAGAGACTGCTCATAAGAGCAGTCCCTGATTGTTATTCAAAACTATAATCTTAAATTAGATTATTTAGCTGCGAATACGATAACTTCTGTTACGTCGTCATCAACAACCTTGATAAGTGCAAGGTTCGGGTTTACATCCTCAGTTACAACTGTTGCAACTGATGCATCTGTTGATGTCCATGTGATGATGTTATCATCCTCACCGCCTCTAACAGCCTTCCAAACTGACTTTGATGTGTTCGGAACCTGACCGATGTATACTCTATTCTTCTTTGTCTTGTCATAGTCGTATACATATGTCTTTGTATTGCCGTCGATTGAGAACTCGTCTACATATGTCTCATCATCAATGTTTGACTGCTTGTTGTCATCCATACCCTTAATGAGAGTGATGTTGTTACCGCTCTTTGTATAGATAACACCGAAGTAAAGCTCGATATCCTTCTCTGTTGTATTCCAGTCTGTACCGTACTTAACCTTGTTTGTATCAAGATCAACCTTACCTGACTCGATCATAGCTGAGAAGTTATTGTTTTTAATTGTAGCTGTCAAGAATTCATCATAGTCTGAATTAGCTGAGAGTATCTTCTCAATCTTGTCAGCTTCTACATAACCCTCTGTACCTACTGTGTAAACTACTACGTCACCTTCGCTAAGTGCCGGTGTTTCGCTTGTATCTTCGATGTAAAGAACTGTGTCCTCAGCACCGTCACGAGCAACGATTGTTTCAAGACACTCTGTACCATCTAAGTCTGCTGAACCCGGATTTCTCTTGATTACTGCAAGTGAAGCCTCAGCTCTGAGTGATGTTGTACCTGCCTTAACGATGATGAATCTGTAGTCGCCATCGCTGTTCTTATCGAACAAATATGCCTCATAGATAGCCTCATCTTCGAATGATGCAACTGTCATTGTACCTACAGTTGAGTCACCGCCGTTGAGGTAACCATCCATATCGATAATCTTTGATACTGCATCATTGATTGCGTATGAACCAAGCTTTGATGTTGAAGCCTTGAACTCAAGTGAGTCACTACCCTTAGCTGTTACTGTATCCTTAAGTCTGATCTTACCGCTTGAAAGTGTATATGTTACTACAGCGTTCTCTACGCGTACGCCACCTTCGATTTCTGTCTTTGTAACTGTATCGCCCAATTCATTATTCGGGTCAACGATAGCTCTGAATGCAGCTTCTTCTGTAGCATCCTTACACTCGTAAGCAACTACTTCACCTGCACCTGTGATCATTCTTACTGAAGCGTAGTCGTTACCAGCTGATGTGTACATACCAACGATTACACCATAGTTCTTTGATGATACACCTTCATCAACGTAAGCGATCAAACCGAAAGCGTCAAGGTACAATACATACTCTGTGTTAAGCTCCATAGCATCGCCAACGTTACCTAAGATTTTAGTGTTAGCCTTGTAGTCCTGACCGTCGATTCTTGCTGTGTTTTCGTCTTCATCTGTATCCATGCTTGTTACATTACCTGCAACTGTGCTTCTTGATACCAATACTTCGATATGCTCAGCCTGATCCAAAGCTACATCACCTTCGGTAGCGATTGACAATACATCGTCCTCCTGAAGGTCAGCATATGTGATTTCAGCACCGTCAAGTGTGAATGAGATTTCAAGATCCTCATCTTCCGGATCCCACTCCATCTTGTTGTTTAATTCTCCATCATAAGCTTCGAAGTAAACCTTCACTGAGCTTGATGAAGCTGAAACTGATGATACAACCGCATCACGGTGGCATGTGATCATAACGAAGTCATAATCGCCATCTGTTGAAGTTGAACCTTCTTCTGTAGCGTCAACAAGTGTAACCTGACCTGTTGGGTTCTGTATCATATACTCGTACAACAAGTCGTTCTTATCATCATCATCTGCTGATGCCTTTGCTCTTTCAACGCCGTTTACATAGATTGCAACATCTTCTGCAAGGTCATACTTTGTTGTTGATGATGAGCTTGCTGACTTGTAAACCGGAATCTTACCAGCACCAATGTAGTCTGTGTCGATACCGTCTGCATCGTCAGCTACATCGTCAGCTACAAATGTAACAGTCTTGCTGTTGCCGTACGGTGTGATTGCAAGAATTGTCCACTCGTCAGCATCATCGTCGTGCTGTACAACAGCCTCAGCGTATGTGAAGAGAAGGTTCTCAGCATCTGTTTCGCCAGCCCACATTGTGAACGGCTCAGCTGATGCATAGTTCTTACCGTATGTGATATCGTCAAAGTTATCAGCAACTTCTACGTTGAAGCTAACTTCACCGGCATCAAGGCTGCCACCCTTTGATGTAGCCATTACACGACCCTTTACAACGTAAGCATCATGCTTATCTGTAAGAAGTGTCTGGTAATCATCGTTCACTTCGTCCTTTACAACAAGCTTAGGAACAGCAACTGTACCCATAAGACCTGTGTACTCATAACCATCAACTACGCAAAGCGGAGCCTTCATAGCGTTGTTGATAAGAACTGCACACTGTGCTCTTGTAAGAGCTGTGTCGTTGCTAACGCCTGATACACCGTTGATGATCTTAAGTGATGAACCGTATGCCATGTAACCTGACGGCCAGCCGCCCTGCTGTGTAGCATATGTGTCATAACCTACTGCACATACAAGCATCTTAACTGCCTGTGCGTATGTAACTGTATCGTCCGGTCCGAATGTCTTCTCATCGTAACCGTTGATGAAGCCCTTAGCAACACCCTGTGCGATGTAACCTACTGCCCAGTGGCCAGCAGCATCTGCAAACTGTGAGCTTGTAAGAGCTGTAGCGCTGTCGCCCTCGCCGAGAGCTTCAACTACCATCTTTGTGAATTCTGCTCTTGTTACTGTGTTATCCGGGTTGAACTTACCGTTCTCGTCACCATTGATAACGCCTAAAGCTGTCAATGTGTTAACAGCGTTAGCATATGATGCTGAATCGTCAACGTCCGGGAAAGTAAGAGCAAAAGCTGATGCTGATGATGCAAGAATTGCAACTGCAGCAAGTGATGAAATTACTTTTTTGAGATTTTTAATCATCGTCTCAAATCCTCCCTTTAATACTTTTGCGGAATCCTGTTTATAAACCGATAAATATTCCGCTACTCTATCGGCTGTGTTACCCGCTCCCATGCAAGTGAGAAACGGTGTCGAAGACTGACGAACTATAACCTGCTTTGCCGAAAGTCCTCATTCAATATTACGG
>CAYMCT010000026.1:0-10770 GCA_964389075.1 uncultured Lachnospiraceae bacterium | reverse complement strand
TGAATATACCTTTGACGGCAATAAGATTTTATTCTACTTCACTGCAGACGGCAGAGTGGATTTTCGTGAGCTTGTAAAAGATCTTGCGGCAATGTTCAAAACAAGAATAGAGCTGCGTCAGATAGGAGTTCGTGACGAATCAAAAACACTTGGCTCGATTGGTGTATGCGGAAGAAATCTTTGCTGTTCTCAGTTTCTGGGTGAGTTTGTGCCTGTTTCGATTAAGATGGCAAAAGAACAGGGCTTGTCACTTAATCCTACAAAAATTTCGGGAGCGTGCGGCAGATTGATGTGCTGTTTGAAATATGAACAGGACACATATGAAGCACTTATAAAAGAAACTCCTAAAAACGGTGCAGTTGTTATGACTCCTGACGGCGAAGGAACAGTTGTAAGTGTGGCATTGTTAAGAGGCAAAGTCAGGGTGCGTCTTGGTGAAGAAGATGATGCAAGTCTGAAAGAATTCGACGTAAATGATGTTAAATCAGAGAAGAACGTAAAATATGCAGAAGATGTTGAAGTATGTGCTGATGAAGTGATTGAGGAATCAGAGCCGGAGAAAGCGGCAGAGGACAAAAAGCAAGTCAAAAAACACAGACCAAACCGTTTCAGAAATAACAGAAAAAAGGTTACAAACGATAAAAACAGTTAAAAAACACATAAATTACATGTATAAAAATTAAATAATTTGAAAATACCTCTTGAAGTTATTGATAAACAGTGATATAATTAACTTAAGGACGAAGTCTAAAAAATAATCAGGAGGTAAAAAACTATGGCATATAAAATTGATGCAGATGCTTGTATTAGCTGCGGTGCTTGTGCAAGTGAGTGTCCGGTTGATGCTATATCAGCAGGCGATGCAGCATATGTAATTGATGCAGATGCTTGCGTAGAGTGTGGTGCTTGTGCAGGTGTTTGTCCTGTTGATGCGCCGGCTGCAGAATGATTTTAATCGTAAAAGGGTGTTTCAGATATCCGCTGCATTGAGGGTGTTTGTTTCACCCTTTGTTTTTGTTATATAATAGTTGGGAAGTTGGTAGCAGATGAAAAACAGAAGGTTTATTTTTATAATTGCAATAATAATCATTATTGCCGGTGCAGTAATGCTTGGATTGCGTTCTGTTAATACCGGAACAGTTGTTCATAATGAGGCAAAACGAAAAGCCTCAACGGGCGAGAGCTGGACGGTTATGATATATATGTGTGGCTCAACGCTTGAGGAGGACTACGGTCGTGCAAGTAAAGCCATAAATGAAATGGTGTTCGATTTGCCTCAGAATGTTAATGTTCTGATAGAAACGGGCGGCAGCCGTTCATGGAGCCTTGACGGTGTATACAGTGACTATGTACAGGATTTTGAAGTGCAGAAAAACGGTGTGCGTCTGGTTAATCAGAAAAATTCTGCAAGTATGGGCGACAGCTCTACACTGAAAAGTTTCCTGAAATGGGGAATAGAAAACTATCCGGCAGAGCATTATATTTCTGTAATATGGAACCACGGCGGCGGTCCGGTTGGCGGAGTTGCATATGATTCAAAAGATAATTATAACAGTCTGTCGCTCAAGGAGCTGACTTCGGCATTGAGCGGACTGGGCGAAAAGCTTGATATAATCGGTTTTGATGCAAGCCTGATGTCAAATCTCGAAACCGCAGCTGCTGTTTCCCTGTATGCTGATTATATGGTTGCTTCGGAGGATCTTATGCCTTTAAACGGTTGGGATTACAGCGGTCTGTTTGAGTTTATTTCTCAGACTCCTTCAGCACCGGCTATAGAGGTGGGCAAAGTGATTTGCGACGGCGTTAAGGCGAAGGCTGATTCTACAGACGAGGATTTTGTTTCTATGGCTGTAACGGACTTGTCAAAAGAAACAATGCTTTCGTTAGCATTCGACGGTATGGCAAAAAATATGGCTGAAGCGGCTGATGATTTGCCTATGCTGAAGAATATGATATCGGGAATCAACAATATAAAATTCCTCGGCGGTAATTCCTTATGGGAAGGATATTCAAATCTGGTTGACATTGGCGAATTTGCAAATGTAATGTCGGCTCAGATGGGAAAAACTGCGTTGAATATAAATAATGCAATAAACTCAATGGTTGTTTACAAAGCAACGAGTGATTACAACAACAGTGCATGCGGACTCAGTATATATTATCCGAGGTATAAATCTACAAGCGATCTTAGCAAGTACAAAAATGTGTGTATGAGCAGCAGCTATATGCAGTTTATAGAAAAAATATGCGTAAATGCAGTTATTCCGGAACGCGCATATAATTATGAGGATACCCTGAGTTATCAGCAGTACAGTGCCGTGTCAGGCAGCAGTACTCTTACAGTGACGTCAGATGCAACCGGTAAATATATGCTATCAGCATCAAATCCTGAGATAATAACCCGCACTGCTGTAAACTTCTACCGCTATGACGAAGATAATATGATTTATCTTAATCTTGGAAGAGACTATAATGTAAGCTATGATCCTGCAAGCGGACAGTATTTATATGAGTTTAACGGAAAGCTTCCGCAGCTCAACGGTTCGCCGGTGGCAATGTATCTTGTAAGCAAAAGCGAGCTATATGACATATATTCGATACCTGTAATATACAACGGTGCTATGAGTAATCTCCGTGTTATGAAATCAAAACAGGGAGCGGACGAAGGCGAATATAAAATTCTCGGCAGATGGAAGGGTATTGGAAAATATTCAGGTATGGCATACCGTAAGTATACGGAAATAGAATCCGGAGATACTATTATACCTATCTATGAGGTTTACGGTGATGATACAGGTAAATATGTAGAAGGTGACGTGATACGTGTTGGTTTCGGGGGAGTCAAGCTTTCCGATAAGGTTATGGCTGACGGCGAGTATATAGTATCATATTATGCAGAAGATGTATTCGATGCAGCATACGAAAGTGAGCCGGGAAATCTAACGGCAGAAAACGGTAAAGTAAAGATCGGTTCATTCTGATTTTTGAAGGGAGTAAGTGGTTTAACTTGAGAAGACTGATTGCAATATGGGCAGGGAAAATGCTGATTATAGCAGGAAAGCTTATGGGCAGAAAATCATCAGCCGGCCCCGGTGAGATAGCGCTTAAAATATGTCCGTCACTTGTTCAGGATATGAACAAAAGAATCGGCAAAAAGGTAATTGTTACCTGCGGAACAAACGGAAAGACAAGCACAAACAATCTTATCTGTACTGCACTCGAGGCTATGGGATATAAGGTTTTGTGTAACCGTATAGGAGCAAATATGCTCAGCGGTGTTGCTACTGCATATATCGAAACTGCAGATTTGGCAGGCAGAGTCAAAGCAGATTATGCGTGTCTTGAGGTTGATGAGGCATACACACCGATAGTATTTAAACATGTAAAGCCCGACATAATGGTAGTAACAAATCTGTTCAGAGATCAGCTTGACCGTTACGGCGAGGTGGACTCAACATCAAATATGATAAAGAAGGCAATTGAAATTGCCGGTGACGTAAAGCTGGTGCTTAATGCTGACGATCCGCTGTGTGTACAGTTCGGTAAGATAAAAAATGCAGATGCCGTGTATTACGGTGTAACAGAAACGGTTATGCCGCAGGAGAGCGGAACAAGAGAGGGCAGATACTGCCCAATCTGCGGCGAAGAGCTTAAATACGAATATTATCATTACAGTCAGCTTGGTATTTTTGAATGCGGCAAGTGTGATTTTAAACGTCCGATGCCGGAGTATAATGTAACTGATGTATCGCTTAAAACACCTCTTACATTTACAATCAACGGCAAGAATCAGGAAATCAACCAGAAAGGTTTTTATAACATATATAACCTTTCTGCTGTTTATGCGGCACTTGATACAGCAGGCGAGGAGATTGATGATTTCAGCAAGCTTGTAGAGAGCTATGAACCGCAAATAGGCAGAATGCAGGAGTTTATGTTCAATAAACCGGTAATACTGAGCCTTTCAAAAAACCCTGCGGGCTTTAATCAGGCAATAGCTACTGTAAATTCCGATGAACGTAAAAAGGACGTTATATTAGCAATAAACGACCTTGTAAATGATGGGCGTGATATTTCGTGGATATGGGATGTTGATTTTGATAAACTCAAGAACGAAAATCTTGTAACACTTGCAACCACGGGTCTTAGAAGGTACGACTCAACACTCAGATTTAAGTATGCAGATATCGTGGTTGACCTTGTTACTGAGGATATGAAGCTCGCAATAACTGAAGCACTTAAAACAGATTCTGAGGTTGTATACGTGCTTGTTAATTACAGTGCAATGTATCCCACAGAAACTATACTTCAGGAACTGAAAAAGGGGTGAGCTTTATGGAGATTAAGATAATGCATTTATATCCGGATTTTTTAAATCTTTACGGAGATAAAGGCAATATAGAATGTATGAAGCACAGACTCGGTTGGCGAGGTATAAATGCTGAGGTCGTTACCGTAATGGGTGATGCTGAATTGGATTTTTCGGATGTTGATATAATTTTCCTGGGCGGAGGTTCTGACAGGGAACAAAAAGCGGTATGCGAAAAGCTTATCGGGCATAAGACAGAGCTTAAAGAATATGTTGAAAACGGCGGTACTCTTCTTGCAACCTGCGGCGGCTACGAGCTTCTGGGAAAGAGCTGTCAGCTTGAGGGTAATACAGTTGAAGCGCTTGATATACTTGATATATTTTCAGAAACCGGGGATAGCAGACTTACAGATAATGTTGTTCTGCATTCGGATATTCTTGACTGTAAAATTGTCGGGTTTGAAGGACATACAGGCAGAATGAATATAGGCTCGAACACTCCGTTAGGAAAGGTTTTATGCGGAAACGGAAATGACGGTAATTCAGGCTATGAGGGCGTTGTATATAAAAATGTTGTGGGAACATATCTTTACGGACCGCTGTTACCAAAGAATCCTAAGCTTTGTGACTATATCCTCACAAATGCACTGAAGCATAAATATCCTGATTTCGACAGGCTTTCAGAGCTTGACGATACGATAGAGAACAGTGCAAAGGATGCAGTAGTAAAGCGTTTTGTAAAATAATTTTGAATAAAGAGGGCGTATTATTGACAATACGCTCTTTTTAGGTTAAAATTATTTTATATTATGCAGAAAGAAGTACATATATGATATTGGAAAAAATTAAAAATTTTATAAATAAAATACCAAACAAAACTGCGTGGGCAACCGGTTTGGTATTTGTAATAGCTATAGTATGCTTCTTTAGCTGTTCAATAAAAACAGATAGAGATATAGATTTTAAAAAGACAAATTACAGCGGTATCGTAACAAGAATCCCACTGTTGAGCAACGGTTTTAAGGAACCAAATACGGGTATCGTGTTATCGTGGCACGACAATACAGCAGTCCTGTCAAAGGATACAGTAATAAAGCTCAGCGGTAAAGTGTACCCTGTAACCGTTCCTGACAGTACGCTTGTCTATACCTCGTCATCACCTGAGCTGGCAGAGGTGGACAGTGAAGGAAACATTATCCCCAAGCTGCCGGGAAGTGTAGAAATAACCGTAACAAATGAATACACCGGCAAGAGTGCAAAAGCATATTTGCAGATAATACAGCCAATAACAGGGTTCTATCTGCAAAAAAGTACAATTAATCTCTATACTACCGATGTGGGCGTAAGACTGGCGTCTGTGATAATGCCGGAGAACGTATCTAACTCGACAATAAGGTGGTATTCGAAGGACACTGATATTGTGGAAGTGGATCAGACCGGTCACCTGAAGCCGGTAAATGTCGGAATGACGGAGGTTGTAGCTACAACTGTAGATGGCGGTTTTACCGCAAAATGCTTTGTAAACATAATTGAGGAAGCGATAGAAGCAGAATATGTAACGATACAGAACAAGGCTGATGTAAAACTTAACGTAGGCGATGTATGGACCGGTATCGCATCAGTTCTTCCTGCTAATGCGAAGAACAGAAGCGTGGAATGGGAAACAACAAACAGCAGTATTGCAAGCGTTACCAAAACAGGAAGAGTAGAAGCCAAGGCACCGGGAAAGGTTACAATTACCGCAAAAAGTGCAGACGGTCCTTCAGACTCAATAGACATAACAGTAAGCGGAAACTACAGCAGTCCTGTTATAGATTTAACACCAACATATATGGCATCGGCAGGGGTAAGCTACACTGCTTATGATATGACTCTTGATGAGATGGCAGACCTTCAGATGTCTACAGACCCTAAGCTCAATGACGGAACAGGAACAAAGAGTACGACCAAGGAAAAGACAAAGCAGTATCTTGACCCTAATGAATTCTGTACAGGCCCGTATAAATATCAGTTTATGGACCTATCTAAATATAACGGTATAAGCTATGAATCGCTCAGCAGATTCCTCGACGGTAAAGGAATATTGAGCGGTCAGGCATCGGCGTTTATTGAGGCGGCAAAAATGTATAATATAAGTGAATTGTATCTTGTAGCGCACGCCTGCCTTGAAACCGGCTACGGTTCATCACAGCTTGCAACCGGCGTTGAAGTAAACGGAGTAAGAGTATATAATATGTACGGTATTGCCGCATATGACGGAAGTGTTATTTCGTCAGGTTCCCGAAAAGCATATAACGAGGGTTGGACAACACCTCGTGAAGCGATAATAGGCGGTGCAAGATGGATAAGCGAGAATTATATTAATTCTGCTGCAAACCGTCAGAACACTCTGTATAAGATGCGCTGGAACCCTGAAACCCCCGGACAGCATCTGTATGCAGGCGATATTGCGTGGGCGGTTACTCAGTCAACAATTATGGAACGCTTGTTTGCATTATTCCCTGAAGCTGTTATATCATATGAAATTCCTGTTTACGCAGGCTCGAATGCGGCAGTAATTGATGATACAACAGCGATGAACAATGTAACGGCACACTAAAAAAATTACATCTTGTAAATTGTGATTACTTGTGTTATAATATTAGCATATATAATTAAAAACCGAAAGGATAAAGTATTATGAAAAAGATATTGAGCTTATTAACAGCACTTGCAATGAGTGCATCAATGGCAGTATGTGCAATGGCAGCGGACAGAGAGAACGCTGAGCCGGACGTTATTGTTGACGGCAGCGGAATAATCTTTGAGGATCAGAACGCAAAGATAGTGAACGATGTTACACTTGTTCCGGCACGCGGTGTATTTGAGGCTATGGGCAACACTGTAGAGTGGGATGGTGAAAATCGTCAGGTAACTGTAAAAGCATCAACAGAGGTTGTACAGGTTCTGATTACAATCGACAGTGATGTTATGGAGGTTACTACATATAAGTCAATTTTTGAAAGAACAACAGAAGAAGTAACTCTTGAGGTTCCTGCTCAGATTATTAACGACAGAACAATGATTCCGTTAAGAGCAGTTTCAGAGGCATTTGACTGTGATGTAGAGTGGGATGCTGAGAACTATGCCGTAGTAATAACAACCGGCGAGGATCCGCTTTTGGAAGGTGCAGTTCCTGCTCCTAAAACACCGGTTGAGGAAAAGGTTTCAATGTCACTTTCAACAGATGCAACAGCTCTTAATGCAGGCGATGAGTTCACAGTTTATGTTGATGTAACGAACATTCCTGAGAATCATTATTTGAGCAGTATTGTTGCGGCATTTGAATATGACAAGAATGTGTTTGAGTATGTGGAAGGCAGCGGAACACTTTTAAACAATGCTGACGAGGCATATAAGGCGAGTGTAAGTGCTGAAAACACAGACGAATATGATATAGGTGCAAAGGTTATTTTTGTAACTATTGATGAAGCAATAGCAAGAACAAACGACGGACACGTGTTTAAGGCAACATTCAAATCAGTAAACGGCGAAGCCGGCACAATAGGCTTGAACAACCGCTTTGCTTCACTTACAGGCTATGAGTCATATGTAATGTTCACAACAAAGGAAGACAGCGGTCTGGAGTTTGCTGACGTTATCTATGACGGCGAAAAGCTTAATCTTATGACAACACCTGTCACAATAGGCGAATAATTTAAAAAAAGGGGCTGTTTTTACAGCCCCTTTTTATCAAATGGAGTGTGTAACGTGCAAAATAAGCTTTGCTTCTTTTGCACGTTAGATTTGTGCCGCAAGGCGGAATGGAGATTAATATGGAAAAGACACCATTATCGTCAAGAACACATATCTCAATATTCGGTAATACCAATGCGGGAAAGTCTGCATTGTTTAATGCTATCTTAGGTCAGGATATGGCGATAGTATCAGACGAGAAGGGAACTACCACTGACCCTGTAACAAAGGCTATGGAGCTTTTAACATACGGACCTGTTGCGATTACCGATACGGCAGGACTGGGCGATACCACGGCAATCGGCGTGAAACGTATGGAGAAGACGAAAAAGGTGCTTGATAAAACTGATTTTGCTATCTATGCAGCTGATGTCACTGATTTTGATGAAAATGCGTATAACAGCATAAAATCGGAGCTTGACAAACGTAATATAGACAGCATTCTTGTATTTACGAAGTCTGATTTGGGGAAGCCTGATAACTCAAGGTATCCCGATTCTGTTTGCGTGTCTGTATACGAGGAGAGCTCGGTTGAAGCGTTGAGAAAGCTTATTGCCCAAAGGCTTAATAAGTCGGTATACAAAGAAGAAACGATGATAGGAAACATATTGGAAAGGGGTGCAACTGTTGTACTTGTAATTCCGATAGACTCCGAAGCACCGAAGGGCAGGTTAATACTTCCTCAGGTTCAGCTGCTGCGTGACTGTCTTGACCACGGCATTAAGGCAGTTTGCGTAAGGGATACAGAGCTTGCTCAAATCCTCGGCGAGCTAAAAAAAATTGATTTGGTTATAACCGATTCTCAGATATTCAAGTCTGTTTCAGAGCTTGTTCCACGGGATATAAAATTAACGTCATTTTCTATGCTTATGGCGAATATGAAAGGCGACATAAATATATTTGTGCAGGGTGCAGAAACAATTGATTTATTAAAGGACGGAAGTCGTATACTGATGGCGGAGGCATGTACTCATAATACATCACACGAAGATATAGGCAGAGTGAAGCTTCCTGAGATGCTCAGAAAATACACAGGCAAGGAGCTGATTTTTGATTACTGCGTGCATCAGGATTTTCCTGAGAATCTTACTGAATATGACCTTGTTATCCATTGCGGAGGTTGTATGCTGACCTCGCGTTCAATGCTTAACAGAATAAGTGTATGCAAAGCCGCAGGGCTGTCAATAACGAATTATGGAGTTGCAATTGCGTATATGAGCGGTATACTTGAACGAAGTAAAGAGATTTTTTGTTAAAAAAACGACTATTTAATAATAATAACTTGTCTTTTAGGACATAATATGGTACAATTAAAAAGGATAAGTCAGGAGGCGATGGATATGGCGATTGTATACCGTCAGGAGGAGCTTATAAAAGCACTTGATGAGGGCTGCAAAGAGATTACTTTGTGTGCCGGTATTTATGCTGTCCGTAATGCCTCTGATGTTGTTTTTGACAGAATAGGACCTGTAAAGGTGGAGGTTGATTACACACTAAGACAGGCTGAAGAACGTGGGTTGAAGTTCATTGATATATATCCCGCATTTAAAGCTGCATACGGCATAGAAAGCCGTGAGAATATGTCGCCTGTTACAGCGGTATCGTCAAACGGTTCGTATATGTCATCGTATGGCTCGTATGTGACCTCATACGGTTCTTTTGTATCGTCAGGCGGCAGTGGCATGGGAACGCACTACTACGAGTACGAGTTTGAAAACAGAACCTCGTGGAAAACGAGTGCGACCGGCTCATATGCGGCAGGATATTCGTTTACGGAGGAATATGCAGGAAGTATTTCAGACAGCTTCTGTAGTAGCTTTAAAAACAGCTTTAGTGAAACAAAACCTGATGCAATCAGGATTTTTGGATATGGAATCAACTTAATTTAAGGAGTATATAAATATATGAACAGACCTGAATTGCTTGCTCCCGGCGGCAGCTTAGAAAAATTAAAAGCGGCTATTGACTACGGTGCTGATGCCGTATACATAGGCGGCGATGCATTTTCTCTCCGTGTTGCGGCGGAGAATTTTTCTGTAGAGGAAATGAAAGAGGGAATAAAGTATGCTCACGACAGAGGTAAGAAGGTATACTTAACAGCGAATATTATTCCGCACAATGATGATATTCCCGAATTTGAAAAGTTTATTGAGGAGATTCGTCCGCTGGGCTTTGATGCCGTTCTCATTGCGGATTTAGGACTTTTCGGAATGATGCGTGAGCTTGCCCCTGAAATTCCTGTGCACGTAAGCACACAGGCAAATAATACAAACTATAAAACAGCACTTATGTGGCATAAGCTTGGCGCAGAGCGGGTTGTTCTCGGCAGAGAGATGTCGTTTAAGGAAATAGCAGAGTTCCGTGAGAATATTCCGGAGGATTTAGAGCTTGAGGCGTTCGTTCACGGTGCGATGTGCATATCGTATTCGGGCAGGTGCCTGCTATCGAACTATATGACGGGCAGAGATTCTAATTTGGGTGCATGTGCACACCCATGCAGATGGAATTATTCATTGGTTGAAGAAAAACGTCCCGGTGAGTATTTCAAGGTAGAAGAAAATGAAAGAGCTACATTTATATTTAACTCTAAGGATTTATGTACCATTGAACATATCCCTGAGCTTATCGAAAGCGGTATATCGAGCCTTAAGATTGAGGGCAGAGTAAAGACTGCATTCTATGTAGCAACTGTAGTCGGAGCATATCGAAGAGAGATTGACCGTTAT
>CAYMCT010000025.1:8710-10812 GCA_964389075.1 uncultured Lachnospiraceae bacterium | reverse complement strand
TACAGCAGATGGACATAAGTACCTCGGAGCATTGTATGAAGTGGACGAAACAGGTGTAAGACTTTCAGCGGACGATACATACAGCACATACCCGGGCGGTATGTCATCGCTTGGTACAGGGGTTTCACCGCTCAATACATCGAAGACAGACGGTGAGGTGGCACTTTTTGTCTATGCAGTAGCACAAAGCAGAAGAGCAACTATTGATTATGTAGTAATTACAGAAAAAACCGAGGAGGAAATGGCAACACCAACTCCTACGCCGGGTGGTGATACTCCGACAGAGACACCTACTGACACTCCTACAGAAGCTCCGACAACCGAGCCGATACCTGAAAATGCAATAGTTGTAAAAGATCAGATTAATGTAAACGGTTCAACAACATCATTAACAGTAGGCTCAAATGGTGACAAACGTGACGCTGCTTATACAACGAACAACAATACTATATGGTATCTTGGTGAGTACGATATGACGGCTATAGACAACATAGAAATGCGACTTGGTCTTGTGGGTTCATCAGACAGTAATCCTATAGTAAAGCTTGGATATATGCCGCTTGACGGTTCGGCTATTGATGCGGCTTATATCAATGCAAACAGCGGAACAATAAGAAGCAGTGCAAATACCATTGCTACTGTAGATGGGCTTACACAGCCGTCGGCAAATGCGTCAGACGGACACAAATATCTCGGTGCAGTATATACTGTAACAGAGAACGGCGTTACTGTTGACAGCGAAAGCTATGCAGAATATCCGGGTGGTACAGCTACAGTGGGAGATAACTCAACAGGATTTATAATCCCGAAAAACAGTGACGGTGAGCCTTTGGGCAAGGTTGCATTATTTGTCTATGCAACAGCACAGAGCAGACGTGCGGTTATTGACTATATCATAATCAATGAAAAGGTGCTTACACCTACATCGCTTGAAATTTCGGGTGAGGATACATGGGTAATCCGTGACAATGTAGCGGCTGATTATGAAACAAGTATTGACGATTATAAGGCTGTACTCTGGAGCGATTTAGGAACAGAGATGAATTATGATGACGACTGTGTAACGTGGTCAGTATCAGGTTCAGATTATATCTCAACAAAATCACCGAGCGGTTCAAACAGTGCAATGGTTGCTGAAACAGACCTTCCTATAGGTACACATACTATTACACTTACTGCTGAGTATGAAGATGATAACGGTATCAGCTTAAGTGCAGAAAAGACAATCACTGTTGAAAAGCGTGAATCGTCTGTTCCTGCATCAATGACGATTACAGGCGAAGAAAGTATTGATTTGCTTACATCAGAACTTCCGTCAGAGGAAACTTATACAGTAACTGTATTGGATCAGTTTGGAGTAGAGATGGAAGATGTTGTTATCGACTGGTCAATATCAGGCGAGGTAACAGATGGCTACAGCATTAACAACGGAGTTCTTTCGGTTTCGGAGAATGCGAACAGTGCAGTAATTACTGTTAAGGCTGCATCAAGACTCAAACCTGAGGTTTTTGCCGAAACTGATGTTGAAATAACAATTTCGGAATATCCATCAAAACTGTATCCAACAGCTGACGTGTTGTTCAGAAAGGGTAATTCGGATGCAAAGAACGTAAACGGTGACGATATTGAAATCAGAAACGCTGTTGATTCAGACCGAGGTTTTTCAGGTGCTCTTAAATTTGACATAAGCACAGTAAAAACTGCTTTGGCAGCAGGATACCCGATAAATTCAATAAGCATCAGACTTACAACATCTCTTTCAAAAGACGGTAAGCTTATGATTAAGGAATTATCAAATGATTGGGATGAATCAAGCTCAACGCTTAACTCTTTTGAGAATAAAGAGACAATAATTAACGAAGCAATAGCATCAGAGGTAATCGTTGTATCCAATGATGCAGAGGGTGTATTTACACTTAACAGACAGGCAAAGGATAAGCGAATCCACGAAGGTGAGCTTGGTGATACAGAAACTTTGTCAAACTGGCAGACAACACTTGATATTACTGACTATATTAAGAACTATATTGAGAAGAACCCTGACAGTAACGAAATAAGTTTCTTGATTGTTACAAATTATAACGGTACAAACTCAAAAACAA
>CAYMCT010000025.1:0-8700 GCA_964389075.1 uncultured Lachnospiraceae bacterium | reverse complement strand
ATGTTGACAGTGAGTATTCAAACTGGGCGGCACTTACAACCAAGTTCCCTGAACTTGTCAAGGAACCGGAACAGTTGTATCCTGCGATTGTTGTAGATTACGCACAGGAAACAGTAGCGATTTCATCAAATATTTCTGCGATTTCGATCCCGAATGAGGGACTTACAAACTCAACTACTTTGGGTGCAGTTCACTATAACCCGTTTGACGGTACAAGTGACAGTGATGTTATATGGACAATCAGCAAATTTGTTGATGCTGACGGTAATGCAGTAAATGCTGACGGTATCAATATTGATGAGAACGGAACTCTTACAGTAACTGACGAGGCAGTTGCAGGTACGGTTACAGTAAGAGCAGCTGCCAGAGATAACAGAGTAATATATTCAGAGTTTGAGATTGAAATTGTGAAGCTTGCATCACAGCTTTTGAACGGTTCATTCGAGACTGTTGACGATGCTATGATGCCTGTAGGCTGGATTTCATATGATCCTGCTATAGACGATGCACATAACGGTATCCAGCGTTATCTGATGGACCAGTCGTCAGAAACAGTACTTTCAAACTTCTTGAAAACGAACGATAATGACGGATATTTAAGCGGAACACATAACGCTGAAGATCCTACAGGTCAGTACGGAAAGAAGACAGTTAAAATAACAGGTGCACACGGTATTGATAAGGATTATGAGGGTAAAATTTACTTCTCAAATGCCGCAAACGGCGGTAATGACGGTGGTCCTGACTTGAGAGTAACAACCGGTATTACATATTGGGTAAGCCAGGACTATTATTTAGAGAATTTCTATCAGCTCAACACATCGTCGCTTGTAGGTCCGTTTGTGGGATATGAAGGTTTCCAGGGCGGAACCGGTAAATCATCACAGCTTGGCGGTTCGTGGTATATCAAGGACGGCTCGGCATCAACTGCATATACAAGTGATGGTTACGACACGCTAATAAAGCAGATTACAATACCGCAGAACATAAACAGACTCAGAATTAACTGGGGACTTACAGGTTCGGAGGGTAATATTTACTTCCATAACTTCCGACTTGCTCCACAGGGTATTGATACCTCAAAGACGGCTGTGGACGGAGTAAATGAACTCAAGGTAACAGGCGAGATGACATGGACGTCAGAGGGCATCTCAGTTACACCGGGCAAGAGCTATACATACAAGCTCTATGCAATGAGTGAAACAACAGCATCAGCTGAGGCGTATATTCTGTTTATGGACAGCGAGGGCAATGTTATTTCAACTGAGACAATAACAATCGGTCAGGTAAATACATGGACAGAGGCAGGCAGTGAGGTTGAAGCACCGGAAAATGCTGCGTATGTAGCTGTTAAGCTTGCAAACAGCACAGGCAGCGGTAGTGTATGGTATGATAACATTATCTTCACTGAAACTTTGCCGTCAGTTGCAACGTATGTATCTATCACAGACGGACAGGACATGGTAATTGCACCGCTTGAGGGTGAAACTTCAAATGCTTATCAGTACACAGCAAAGGTGGCAGACCAGTATAACAATGCGTATAACGGTGATGTTACATGGTCGCTTGATGACGAATATACAGGTGTTACTATAAGGGCTAATGGTGTATTGGTAGTAACTGATGCTGCACAGTCATGTACAGTTAAAATACGTGTAGAATCAACAGAGAACAGCTCAGTATATGCCGAAAAGTCGGTCAAGGTTGTAAAGAAAACAGCAGGCGGGGAAGTAGTACTTACTAACGGTAATTTTGCTGATTACGACTCAACACTTCTTATACCGACAGGCTGGACAAATGATGACCGGACAGTATCAATAGCTAACGGCTCATTTGATTCAAGTATATCGGGCTGGAAGCTTAACTACACATCATATACTAACGCAGATACATCAGCTGTAATGGAATGGGATAGTACAGTAGACCATACCGACAACAGCGGCGGTTCAGCTAAGATTTATAATGCTGACCGTGCTCAGGGTTCAATGCAGATTTCGCAGAACGCTGAAATACAGGGCGGAAACACATATGAAGTATCTGTATGGGTGAAAACCGATAACGTATCGATAGACTCAAACGTGTATGCAACGCTCATTTTCTATAACGAGAGCGGCGGCTCAATAGAAGAGAATAAAAACCTCCTTGTACTTAATCCGGGAGCGAACAACAGTACAGACGAAAACGGCTGGACAAAGCTTTCAGGTACAATCTATGCCAACGAGCTTGCAGTCAAGCTCAGAATAGATATGCGTTACCGTGGCGGTGCTAATAACCAGAACGGTACAGTATGGTTTGATGACTTGGAAATTAAAAAGCTCACAGGTCTTGACCAGACCGTAACATATGATGGCAACTATTCATTGCTAATCACAGGTTATGGTGAGGAAAAAGATGATGTTTCACGTATATACGGCGAAAAGTGGTATAGCGATCCGATTATGAACATAACTCCGGGTCAGATGTACGAGTACAGTGCAGAGATTACTACATTTAACGCCGGTGAGGGCGGCTACATCATGATAACATACTATGATGAGTACGGCAGAGAATTATCGACTGAAAAAACCGATAAAGTTGGCGGTACAGAAAACTCATGGCAGACAATTACAGGCTCGTCAACAGCACCGCTAAATGCTGCGTATGCAGTAATGAGCCTCGCAATCAACGGTACAGGTAAGGTATGGTTTGCAGATGCTAAGTTTGAAGCTAAGAACAGCATAGCTGTTTCAGGGCTTGAAATCAGCGGTGCAGATAGTGTAGCAATTCCGAGCAGTACACAGTATAAGGTTGTTGTTACTGACACAAGCGGTACAACGATTGATACATTGGACATTGCAATGAGTGCTGAGTGTCCTGAGGGTGTATCGTTCGATACTGAAACAGGCATACTCACTGTATCAGAAAATGCAAACGGCGGCGATACAATAAAGCTTACTGCGACCTATGAGGAAATAACTGTTACAAAGACAGTGTCTGTTCTTGATGGAGTGACTTCAATTTCAATCAGCGGTAATAATTCGGTTACAATATCTTCAAGCTCTGCAAAAACTGCTACATACAGTATTCTTAACCAGTCAGGACAGAAGATAGAAGCTAAAGATGCAGAGTGGTCGGTAACAGGCAGTAATGTGTCAATAGAAGACGGAGTGTTAACTGTTGAAAAGAATGCAAATGCACAGACAGTAGTTATAACTGCTGTATATGATGGATTAACGGCAACTAAGACTGTGACACTTAAAACAAGCTCATCGTCAAGCGGAAGCGGCGGCGGTGGCGGTGGCGGCGGCTCTATGAGCGGAACCGTAACCGATAAAACAACCACAGGCTCGTCAGGTACAACGTCAGGTGTTGACGGTATAGCAATGGGTAACTTCGGAACAGGAGCTACAGTATCGGGCTCTGCAGGCTCTGCTTCAACAGAAACCGTAAACGGCGAAGCTATAATTCCACAGCCTGATCCGACATACTTTACACAGGGTATGGATAATATAGGCGGATTTACAGATATAGGTTCAGTTACATGGGCACAGAAAGCAATAGTTGCAATGAGCTCGGTAGGAATCATAAGCGGTAAGGAAGAGGGTAAATTCTATCCTAACGATAACGTAACGAGAGCTGAATTTGTAAAGATGCTTATCGGTACTCTGGAATATGCAAACCTGATTGATACATCGAATAAGACCTGCAGCTTTGCTGATGTAGCTGAAGATTCATGGTATTATGAGGCTGTTGCAATAGCTGTTAATAACGGTATTGTACAGGGTATTTCAGACACAGAATTCAACCCGAACGCAAATATCACACGTCAGGATATGGCAGTGATGATGTACCGTGCGTCAAAGGTTGCAAATATCAAGCTTGCAGACGGTGCAGAGCTTATATTCACAGATTCAAATGTGATTTCAGATTATGCACAGGAAGCTGTAACAGCAATGTCAAAAGCAGGCATAATAAACGGTTTTGAGGACGGTTCGTTCTCACCAAAAACAAACGCAACCCGTGCTCAGGCTGCGGTTGTAATTTACAGAACAGTGGGAGGTAGAGATTAATGAGAAAAAGAATATCATCTATCATACTGACACTTGCTCTATTAATAAGTGTATTTACGCCTGTGAATAATGTACAGGCGGCATTGGGAATTAATAATGAGTTCGAGGTCAGCCTTATGGCTGCCTTGGACATCATTCCCGGTTATCCGAATAATTATAAAGCAGATGCGGCTGTATCACAAACAGAGTTTATAGAATATGCGTTTGCTGCTGTTGGTTCAGAGGTAGCTGATCCGCAAGCCTATGCTACATCATACGGTTGGAGCGGCGGTACAACTCAGATAACAGTATCACAGGCGGCAGAAGTTATATTCAAAGCTATCGGATATGAATATTTTGTGAGAGCTTCAGGCGGTGATGTGTATAGCTATGCTCAGACAGTGGGTTTGTTTGACGGCGTAAATAATGCCGGGGCAAACACAGGTGTAACAACTGAAGCCGCTGCACTCATGCTATATAACGCATTACAGCTTGATGCGGTTGAGTATACAAACCGAGAATATACATTCAGTAATGAAACTATTATGGAGGATAAGCTTGGTGTATATAAAGAAACAGGAATAGTAACTGCAAACGGAACAACAGGTCTTAGCGGATACGATTCCGTTTCAGATACTCAGGTAAGAATCGGCGACACCGTATACAATGTAGGTAACACATCAGCGGCGCTGTTGTTAGGTACATATGTTAAGTTCTATTATCTTGATGATGAAAGTTCAGGCGAAAACATAATCAAATGGATAGAAGTAGACAATAACAAAACAAGCAAGGCTATAATTTACGGCTGTGACATAACCAATATTGATGGTAATGGCGTAGCATACAATTCGAATAAGGGTACTGAAAAAACTGCTAAGATTGATGCTAATGCGGATATTATCTATAACGGTAAGCTCAGCGAGGATATATCAATAGAAGTAATGAGCTCACTTACAAGCGTTACAACCCTTATTGATAATGATAAGACAGGTAAGTATAATGTAATAATCATAAATGATTATTCATACTATCTTGTTGAAGGCTTTACAGCATCAACTCTTATTGTAAACGATTATTGTGCAAAGACAACGCTTGATGTAGATGAAGGAAACTATCATTCATTTGCAATTTATAAGAACGGTGTACCTGCAACAGTATCTGACATAACAACATCTCAGGTGCTTGCAGTGGCATTGAGTGAGGATGGCGAAGCTATATCAATCGAAATTCTTACCGGTTCGGTGTCGGGCGAAATCACATCATACAGCAGCGATTCTGTAGTAATCGGCGGTCATGAGTATGATATTTCACCTGCATATACAGGCGACCAGCTCAAAAACGGAAGAACAGGTACATTCTATTTTGATAAGCTTGGTAAAATCGTAAGATGCCAGACTATGAAGAGTCAGAACTCAAAATACGGTTATATCATGAAATTCTATTCAGACGGTGACGGTGAGAGTGATTTCACAGCAAGAATTTTAACAGCAGAGGGAGCTGTGCAGGAATTCAGGGTTCGTGATTCGTTGACCTTCAACGGCTCAAAGAAAACATCAAAGAACGCTTACGATTTGCTCGATGCGGGTAATAACTGTGAACAGCTCATCACATACTCGGTAAATTCAGATAATGTAATCACTGAGATTGACCAGGCTGATGAAAAGTATATAGGTATTGATGAAGCGGAGATTGATGAGTTCACGATGAACTTCAAGGGTGCAGGCAGATACAGAAAGAACAATATGTCTTTCAACTCAAAGTATCTTATTGACTCAACAACACCTATCTTCTTTATCCCGTATAGCCGTGATAAGGAAGATTACAGTGTAAAGAACTCAACGTATCTTACAAACAACTGGACATATGATATATCCGTATACGATATAGACGATTATATGTACGCATCGGCAATCGTTCTCCGTGAGAACATAATCGAACCGGAAAATCTGCGTACAAAACGTGGTATGATAGTAACAAAGGTTACACAGTCAGTAAACGAAGAGGGTGAGGAGGGAGTTCTTGTAGAAGGATATCTCCAGAGCTCAAAGACATCTTACTTCCTTTCTGACAACAGTCTGTTCGATAACCGAGGCAAGATGATGGTTAAGGATCTTGTAGAGGGCGATGTTATCCAGTTCGGAGTAAATGCCGACAATGAGATTAATGCGGTTCAGCTCTTGTTCAGAGCAAGCACCAATAACCTCAGCATTGCTGACGGTACTACTGAACCGAACTCGTATTGGGAGGGCGGCAGTGCTGTATTCCCAGACCTTTGGGTAAGTGCAGGTGTTGTAACCGACCGTAACAGCGAGGTTATTCTCGTTGACGATGACGGTGACGATACAAAGGTTTCAAAGCATCCGCATAAGCTCGGTAATGTAACAGTATATAAGTACGAAGGTAATGACGTTACTGTTTCAAACAAGAATGATATTGCCATCGGCGATGATGTATATGTTCATGAGTACCAGGGTAATGTGCAAGAGATAATAATCATACGATAATGTGACAGAGAGGCATGAGCCTCTCTGTTTTTGTTTGTTTTTTTACAATCGTATAATATCATCGTTGACGTTGCTATGGTATTACGGTATAATATATAATATACGATAATTATATTCTGGAGGAAACTGTAATGAAACAATTTATTATAGATTTAGATAAATGGGAGCGTGAGGGGAATAAATATATATATCCCAATATTCCTGAGGGCAACAACTGGTATGACCACGGTCTTGTTCCCAAAAATGATTACAGCATAGATTTATTCGGTTGGTACGGCTTTTCGTTTGAAACGGAAGTTTTCGGCAAGGAAGAGATTGAAATTAAAGTAGGTCTGATTGATTTTGGTGAGGTCAATTCAGAAGAAATTATCGACTATTTTTCTTGGCGTGGGGCTGTATGCGGAAACGGTACAGTAAAAGTAACTGCACCGCTGAATCAGTTTGATGTTTTATCCTCAATGTCTGCACGCTGGAGATTTGTGCGTAGCATAGAAGTTAATCGCAGTGTAAAAAATCTTAAAGCATTGCGTGGCGGCAGTGTATGTGTATATGCACCGATAAAATCAAAGTCTGCCGATGCTGAAGAAACTATACTTTATGATATTAATGTTACAAACTGTCTTGATGAGCCGCAGGTTATTTCTTTAGGGTTTGAAAAAACGGGTTATGAAGTTTTAGAGCCTGAAGTAAGTGAAAACGATGTTGTATTACAGCCGTTTGAATCGTGTGAATTCAAGGTATCTGTAAAGATGAGCGGCAGAATAACTCAGGGTGGATTTGAAAAACAGATTCTGAACATTATACCAAACGGTAACGGTAAAATGTCGCAGACCTTAGAGCTTTATTCAGTACGCAGATTACCGCATCCGTATATTGCCAATACAGAGGACGGCTGGAACGACGTAAAAGATAAAATCGAAAATTACGACTGGGCAAGAAAAATTGCCGATACATACATTTCACGTGCTGAGGAATGGATTGTTCCTGAAGTTGAAATGAAAGAAAATTTCATGTTTGTTACAGATAATGCACACAAGTGCTATAACAGTGCAATTTCGTGGAAGCTTACAGGCAGACAGGAATTTGCGGAGAAATCAGCAGAATTTTTGAAGAAAGTAGCCAAGTATTATCCCGAAAGACTAAAAGCCTGCAATCAGCAGCTTGTGCATGAGGGCGAGTTCTTCAAGAGCTGTGCAATGGCATACGATTTGATTTGCGATCTGGAAGTGTTCGACGAAAACGACCATGAACAGATAGAAAAGGCGTTCAGAGTATTTATGGATTTTCTTGACTGGGCATTATGTGACGGTGGTATTTCAAACTGGTCACTTGCCGAGATTGCGGGAGCATTGTATTGCTCAATGATTTTGCAGGACAGAGAACGAATCGAAAGATTTGTGTTCGGCAAAGGCGGCGTGCTTGACCACTTAAAGGCAGGAGTTTATTCTGATGGCTGGTGGTGCGAATGTACAATAGGCTATAACCAGATGGCAGCCGGCTTGTTCAGTGAATACACTGTTGCGCTTCGTCCGTGGGGAATTAACCTTGCAAGCTGGTGGATACCTGCACATTACTCAAATAAGGTGCATTTCAGAAATCAGCACATGGACGGATTGAGCTGGGATATTTACGGTGAGAACACAAGAAATTACAGAAGTATAGAAGACCTTTGGGACAGTCTTGTTGCAATGGCGAACTACAGAAGTGTTGTTCAGGGTGTAAACGACAGTGCAGAGGAACGCTTTGAGGGTGCGTCGCCTGTGGCGTTTGATTCAAGATATGACATTGCATATTACATATACCGTAAGCCTGAATATGCACGTATAATCAGAAACGGCGGCGAAAACACATTCCGTGATTTACTTCACGGTGTGGCAGAGCTTCCTGATGTACCAAGTGATGCACACAGAGGTTCATACTATTTCAATAACGGAGGACTTGCACTTCTGCGTTCACGTACTGAGGGCAGGGACGATAGCGAGCAGTTTGAAATAAGCCTGAAATACGGTTCGCACGGCGGTGCTCACGGTCACTATGACCGCTGTGCGTTAAATGCAGTAAGCCGATACGGCAAAGCTTTGTTCAATCCTGAAAATGTATGGTATTCATACGGTACGTTTATGTATAAGTTTTTTGTACAAAACAGTATCACACACAATATGGTAACG
>CAYMCT010000024.1:0-10939 GCA_964389075.1 uncultured Lachnospiraceae bacterium | reverse complement strand
TCTGCCCGTTTATAGCTCTCCATTGACGGGGTTGCCGATGCTAAAAGCGTTACCGCACCGCCGATTGCGGCTCTGTACTGTGCTACCTCTTTGGCATGGTATCTCGGTGACATTTCCGATTTATAGGTTTCGGAATGCTCCTCGTCAATTATTATTATTCCTATATTTTCAAGCGGTGCGAACACGGCAGATCTTGCGCCGATTACGATGTCTGCATCGCCGTTTTGTATTCTTTTCCACTGGTCGTACCTTTCGCCAAGGGACAATGCACTGTGAAGTATCGCTATGCGTTTGCCGAATCTCGCTGCGAACCTTGAAACCATCTGCGGTGTGAGTGAAATTTCGGGGACGAGCATAAGCGCTGTTTTGCCCTTTGACACTGCGTGCTCAATTGATTGCATAAATACTTCCGTTTTGCCGCTGCCCGTTACGCCGTGCAGGAGCATTGTTTCGCCCGTTTCGTTGTCTATTCCGGCACAGACTGTGCTGATTGCCACGCTCTGCTCCGGAGTCGGCATCGGTGCCGGTCGGATTTGTCCGTCAGTTTCGTAGACCTGACGCTCTATCTGCAAATCAAAAAATTCCGCCATCCCATTCTTTACAAGAGCTGAAAGTGCGGTATAGTTACCCATTGAAAACCGCACAAGGTCAGCGGTCGAAAGGAATTCGTTATTTATCAGGATTGAAAGCATTCGCTTCTGTATTTTTGAGCGTGACTTTTCGTAATATTCGTTCGCACGGTCAATGTCTGCACAAAGACGGACGCCACGGATTATACGCTTGCTTACGTCACGTGAGTGACGGTATTGGCGGCTTACTATACCCTTTTTTACAAGCCTCGTAACCGCCGGACGTATGTCCTTGTCAAAGTACGAGCCAAGAGTATAGATGTCCATACCGCCGCCGTTATCGTCAAGATAACTCAGAATACGCTTTTCCGTATCGTTTGCCGTGTCACGTGAAGCACCCGTTAAAACTGCCCATTCGAGAGTTTTCAGCGATGTGCCTGCAGGGATAAGCAGATGTATAATCTCCGCATATGTCGCAAGATAACGCTCACGCATAAATTCTATAAGCGGCACTGCCGATTCGGAAAATGCACGCTCCTCTGTGTCTATGCGGAGTATACTCTTTATTCTGCCTCCTGCACCGGTGGTGTCCTTGACCCTCAGCACATAGCCCTCCTTTTCTGTGTTGGACTGCGAGAACGGGACTATTACTCTCATTCCGGCAGATACCTCAAGATTTTCGGGTATGGCATAGTCAAAAACACGGTCGGTGGCACGTGAACGGTTGTTTACAATTATTTCTGCATACATCAGAATTTATTCTGCTGATTCGTCACTTTCATCTGCAGGCTCTGCTTGCAGCTGAGTTATTGCGTTCATTTTCTCTTCCTCGTATGCCTTAGCCCGGTCAACTGCGGCTGAACGTACATAGCCGATAACGCCGTCTGAGATTTCGCACACAGCCTGAGTAACAGCCTTGTCAAGCTTTGACAAATTAACTGACGCCTCGCCCTCGACCTGCTTCTCTGCTGCCTTGCGACGCTCTGTGCCTATCATTCTTGCACGCTTTGCAACCATTGATACGAGTGTGTATCGGCTGTCTACGCATCTGTCAAGCTCTGTAATTCCTGGTTTTGTCATCATAATTATATTCCTCCTGAGAATTTAATCAACATTTTCGTTTATGAGCATTTCTATTCTGTTCTGCTCATTGCGTTTTATTTTAAGATAGTCCATAACGTCGTTTACGCACGTCATAAGATCATCGTTAATAATATGGGTTGTGTATTTGTCAGCCTGAGCAAGCTCCCATTTTGCTGCCTTTATACGCTCGGAGATTTCCTCGAGACTTTCTCTGCCTCGTGCAATAAGGCGGCGCTTCAGCTCTGCCATTGACGGCGGTGTTAAGAATATCATCACCGCCTCGGGGAACATTGTTTTTACCTTTAACGCACCCTGCGGCTCGATTTCGAGCAGAACGTCCTTACCTGCTTCAAGAAGCTCCATTACCGCCGCTCCCGGCGTGCCGTAATAGTTGCCGTTATACATAGCGTATTCAAGCATTTCGTTATCGTCTATCATACGCTTGAAGGTGTCGGTTGACACGTAGTTATATGTTTTGCCCGGAATCTCCCCCTCACGGCACGGGCGTGTTGTTGTCGATACCGACAAATGCAGTTCATGCTCGTGCTTTAAAAGCTCCTCGCACACAGTTCCCTTGCCCGTACCTGACGGACCCGAAAGAACAAAAAGTATACCTTTCATACCAATCTCCATTCCGCCACCCTGCGGCGGCATTTCTATGACATATATGTGCTAATGCTTATACGTCATCTTCCTCTTCTGCATATTCGTATTCATCATACTCACCGTCAAGCCGCACTGCAAGCTTTTCGGGGACTATTGCTGAAAGGATTACGTGCTTTGAATCCATTACTACAACAGAACGTGTACGCCTGCCATACGTTGCGTTGACAAGCAAGCCCTTATCCTCAGCTTCACGGATAAGACGCTTTATCGGTGCACTGTCAGGGCTTACCACTGCTACGGCACGTGCCGCAGATATCATATTACCGAAGCCAATGTTTACAAGTTTCATCGCTATATATTCCTTTATTCGATATTCTGGATTTGCTCACGCAGCTTTTCTATCTCGCCCTTGAGCTCCACTACAAGCCTTGCAATCTCCAAATCGCTCGCCTTTGAGCCGATTGTGTTCACCTCACGGTTGATTTCCTGAATAAGGAAGTCGAGTCTGCGGCCTGCCGGCTCACCGCTTTCGATAATCCGGAAAAATTCGTCGTAGTGGCTCGCAAGACGGACAGTTTCTTCATTTACCGCAACCTTGTCGGCAAATATTGCAACCTCTGTAAGGATTCGTGAATCGTCTATATCCCTGCCGTCGAGAAGCTCTGTAATCTTTGCGTAGAGCTTTTCCTTATACTCTGCGATAGTCTGCGGCGAACGCTCGTCAACCTTCTCCGCAAGCGAACGCATATATGTGATTCTTGAGCGGAGATCCTCTTCTATTCTCGCTCCCTCACGCTCACGCATTGCTATGAACGACTCCAGCGCCTGTGCAACGACAACCTTTACGTCGTTCCACAGCTCCTCCTCATCGTCACGCTTCGGCTCTGCCTTGAAAATATCACTGAACCGTGCAAGCGACATTACGGTAATATCGTTAGTGAGCGAAAACCTTTCGCATAGCTCGCTGAGTGCGTCTATATAGTTTCCTGCAAGCTCTGTGTTTACGGTTATTACCTTATCAGCTTCACCACACGCCTCAACGCTTACATATACGTCTATCTTGCCTCTTGACACTGACTCGCTTATCTGATGCCTTACACGGTCCTCAAGGAAGCCGTACTGTCTTGGTACCTTGATGTTGTAATCAGAAAAGCGGTGGTTTACAGACTTGATTTCTGCTGTAATTTTTTTCGTTCCGGCAATCGCTTCGGCTCTGCCGTAACCTGTCATACTTTTTAACATTTTAATTCATTCCTTCTTCAAAAAGCGTATAAATGTGCATTATTCCTTATTGTATCATATTTTAACAAATAATTCAACCTCTATTTGTGAATTTATTTTAAAATTTAATATTATAAAGCCGTCTGCCCAGAACAGTCTGAACAGACGGCTTTACCGTTTAATTATCCGTTTGCCTGAAAAATCAGCGGAATTATTTCATTTTCTTAGCCTTTGCTGACTCCTTCCACGCTGCCCAGTATGTGCTTGCAAGGAAGATTGATGTGTACGCACCGGCTACTATACCGATTATAAGCGGAAGTGCAAACTGCTTGATTGAGCTTACGCCAAGGATATAGATAAGAACAATCGTTATAAGTGTTGTGATTGTTGAGTTGATTGTTCTGCCCATTGTTTCGCTTATACTTCTGTTTGCCATTTCTGTAATGGTTTCTGTGCGTTTTCTTGTTTTCTGGTTCTCTCTTACACGGTCGAAGATAACGATTGTGTTATTGATTGAGTAGCCTACAACCGTAAGCATTGCTGCGATGAAGGTTGTGTTGATTGCAATGTGTGAGATTGCATATACAGCTATCATTACAAGCACGTTGATTGCAAGAGTTACAATAGCCATAAGTCCGCTTCTCCAGTCAAATCTTACGATGATGTAAATGAGCATACAGATAAGTGCGATAAGTGTGTATGAAAGGGCTATACCCTGAACCTCCTTACCGAAGCTCGGTGATGCTGACTGTGCTGAAACAAGTGCTGTTTCGTCAAGCTCATACTTTTCCTGAAGTGCTGCGAATACGTTGTTCTTGTTAGCCTCGTCGTCCTCGCCTGACGGAATCTTGATGATTACCGAATCACCTACTGTTTCTGACTTCTGTACTACTGCGTCAAGACCGGTTACGTCCTTAACCAGTGCTGCGATTTCGTCGTTTGATACGTTCTCATTCATATCAACCTGCATTCTGATACCGCCTGCAAACTCAACGTCGAAGTTGAAGCCGCCGCGAACAAAGAATGCTGCTACACCTACTGCGATTATGATAACCGGTACAAGCAGGAACTTAGCCTTGTTAGCTGAATAATTGAATACCTTTTTGTTCTCGTCTGTCTTTTTCTTTGTGTTATAGAACAGATTTCTGTTCTTTATACCGATGTTTACAAGCAGCTTTAACAAGAACTTTGTTACAATAATTGCTGTGAACATCGAAAGGATTACGCCTATTCACAATGTGATTGCAAAGCCGGTTACTGTACCGATGCCCGACATATAAAGAACCACACACGAAATTATTGTTGTGATGTTCGAGTCAATAATAGCTGAGAACGCTTTTGAGAAGCCCGAATCAACACCTGCACGGATGCTCTTGCCTATTACAAGCTCTTCCTTCATACGCTCAAAGATGATACAGTCAGCATCAACCGCCATACCGATTGAAAGAACTATACCTGCGATACCCGGAAGGCTCAGGTTTACGTGCATTGTACCCATTACGAGTGCTATAAGACCTACATATATCAACAGCGAAAGGTCTGCTATAAGACCCGGAAGTCTGTATCTCCATACCATAAATGCCATTACAAGCAGAACGCCGATTGCCGCAGCAATTAAGCTGTAGTTAAGAGCATTGTCGCCAAGCTCTGCACCGACTGTTTCCTGCGAAATCTTTGTCATTGAGAACGGAAGATTTCCTGAATTAATCTGGCTTGCAAGTGTTTCAGCCGATTCTGAGGTGAAGTTACCTGTAATTACGCACTGTCCGCCGTCGATTCTGCCTGATACCTGCGGTGCTGATACAACCTCTTCGTCCATTACAATCTGAACAATCGGTGTTGCCGATGCTGCTGCCGCTTCGGTTGCGTCTGCAAACTTTTCTGCACCCTCTGCATTAAACTCAAGTGCTATGTAATACTGCATTGCCGCATTCTCGCCCGGTCTGCCGTACATACTCTGTGCTGACTTTACCTCTGTACCGTCAACCACAACCTCGCCGTCGGCATTACGGAATGTGAGCTTTGCTACCGATGAAAGCAGCTCAACAATATCGTCTGTCTGTGCAGCTGCTGTGCCGACTGTTTCGCCCTCGTTCTCAGGCATTCCTGCTGACGGGATTTCAATAGTAATCTTGCCGCCTTCGCCTACTGATATACGTGATTCTGTATATCCCTTGCTATTTAATCTCGTTTCATAAATAGCTCTTACTGTGTTCATCTGTTCATCAGTCGGGTTTTCTGTGTCAGCCTGGAACGTGATTACCGAACCGCCTGCAAGGTCAATACCCTGTCTGATACCTGTCTCAGCGTTTGTGAAGCCGCCGTACTTCGCATTCATACCGCCCGGAAGTCCGAGGAATGCCACAAGGTTAAGTGCGATTGCCACAACCATAACCAGACAGAAAGTTAAAATACTTCTCTTTTTCATTTTAATGTTCCTTTCTTTGTTTTAATAACACAAGGTTTATTATACAACTAATATCAGCTTTAGTCAAGCATTTTTTCAAAGCTCTTTTATTATGATGTCGTATGCTTCCTTGTAGCTCATATTGTTTTCTTTTGCAATTCGTAATACGTCCTCCGGAACCGGCTTTTTACTGTTCAGACCAAAGCCCGTGGTTTTCTGTATCAGTACATCGCCGATTGAGGTTTTTAAGCTGACCTCAGTTATCTGAGGCTCGTACACTGCAACCGATGAACGCATTACCTGTGTTGCCGAGGTGTGCTTCAGAATTTCTCCTGCCGCCTTATCGGCTATACTGTTTGCACATACGCATTTTAATATATATCCCCTTCTGCCCCGAAGTGATGCTATCGGGTATGTATATACGTCCCTGATGCCAAGTGCTTCAAGCTGCTCTGCGAGAATTACAAGCGAGTTTGAGCTGTCGGTGTACAGCACCGCCTCAAGTCCGGTTATTGCAGAGTTTGCCGCCGTTATCACAGGTACGCCGAGGTATGCTTTTACACAGTTTGCACTCTTGCCAAGATTTTTGCCGAAGCCTGCACCCGAACGTAATACGGTCATTTCAGGCATATCTGCAAACTCGTCTGCAAAGGTTCTTACAAGTGCTGCACCCTCTACTGTGCACATCTCGCCCTCCTCTGCGCCAGGTAAGCACGGGATACCTTCAAGCAGATGCTCAACCACCGGTATCGGAATAGGCAAAAGTCCTCTTGAGGTGTTTGCATAGCCCTTGCCGGTTGCTACGGTTGAAATTATGATTTTTTCACATTCAAGCTCGTCCAGTATCATACAGATGCCCACAACCGATGCGATAATATCACGTGAGCCGGTTCGTCTGAAATGAACCTCATCTGCCGGCTTCTGCCGTACCTTCGCCTGCTCTGCAGCGATTGTTTCGTATACTGTTATTGCATTCTTACGTACCCTTCCGCTCAGCGGCAGGTCGTCTATGATATCCTTAATGTCACCAAGCCTTCTGAGTCCGCCACCGCTGTGACGGTGTTCCTTCCCCTTACCTCTCAGTTCGTCATCGTATTCGTTATAGTCAGGATCGTCATTTTCACGTCTGAAAAACACACGTGAACCGGTTACTCCGTTTAAAGCCTCCGCTTCACGACCTATTGTCATTCCGCTGAAGCCAAGCTCATTAAACCGTCTGAGGAACTGTTCAGGTCTGTCCAGTATATCCACCAACGCACCGAGCAGCTTTACTCCGCTTACGCCCATACGACAATCAATATATAACGTATTCATATGTAAGCCCTTCTTTCATATTTAATATTGTCAACTAAATTATTCTATCACAAACCGGCACATAAGTCAACAGTTTTTGACGCTTTAAACACCGTTCTTGACAACTATTTTTGTTTGAGATATAATCAGATATGAACAGGTTTATACCTAATCTGATATTACAAGGGGTTTTTTATGAAGCTTATACATCTCTCTGATTTGCATATAGGCAAGCGTGTAAACGAATTTTCTATGCTTGAGGATCAGAAGCATATTCTGAACTGTATTCTCGATATTACCTCGGAGCAGTCGCCCGACGCTGTTATTATTGCCGGCGATGTCTATGACAAGACCGTTCCGCCTGCCGAGGCTGTACTGCTTTTTGATGAGTTTCTGTTCAGTCTTGCAAAAATGGATATTCCGGTATTTATAATAAGCGGTAACCACGATTCTGTCGAACGGCTCTCGTTCGGCAGCAGGCTGATGGAAAAGAGCCGTGTTTATATTTCACAGAGCTATCGCCGCGGCTGTACACCCGTTGTGCTTAATGACAGCTTTGGCACGGTTAATCTGTATATGCTGCCGTTTATAAAGCCGGTTCATGTACGTCAGCAGTTTGAAGATGCAGAAATTACGTCATATTCCGAGGCTGTAAGAGCCGCAATTGAGGATATGAATATTGATACCGGAAAACGCAATGTGCTTATTACACATCAGTTTGTGACAGGCGCACAGCTGTGCGATTCCGAGGACATCACCGCAGGCGGTACAGACAGTGTGAGTGCCTCGCTTTTTGACGGCTTTGACTATGTTGCACTCGGACATATTCACCGTCCGCAGAGCGTTACACGTGATACTCTTCGCTACTGTGGCTCGCCGCTAAAATATTCGTTTTCGGAGGCTGATTACGAAAAATCAGTGACGGTGGTTGAGCTTAAAGAAAAGGGCGTTGTAAATATTACTTTGGTTCCGCTCGTGCCGCTCCGTGATATGCGTGAAATCAAAGGTACATACGACACGCTAACCGCCAGAAGCTTTTACAGTGGCTTTGACACGAACGATTATATGCACATCACCCTCACCGACGAGGACGATATATTCGATGCAATCGGCAAGCTGCGTGTTATATATCCGAACATTATGAAGCTTGACTACGATAATCTGCGTACAAGGCAGGACAATACCTTAACCGCAGACGGGAGCGTGCATACAAAATCGCCGTTCGAGATAATTTCAGAATTTTATATTCTTCAGAATAATTCGGAGCTTTCCGAAGAACAGACAGCGTTTATAACGGACGCAATCGAAAAGTACAAGGAGTGATGATATGCGACCGATAAAGCTTAAAATCAGTGCGTTCGGTCCGTATGCCGGCGAAGCTGTGTTCGAGCTTGACAAGCTCGGTAAAAGCGGAATATATCTTATAACCGGTGATACGGGTGCCGGAAAAACCACGGTGTTTGATGCAATTACATATGCACTATACGGTGCTTCGAGCGGAACCACACGCAACGACAGCTCAATGTTCAGGAGCAAGTATGCCCTGCCCGAAGCACCCACCTTTGTTGAGCTTGATTTCGAGTACGGCGGACAGGTGTATCATATACGCCGTAATCCCGAATATGAGCGTCCGTCAAAGCGTGGCGACAAAACTACCGTGCAGAAGGCAGAAGCAGAGCTTACCTTTCCCGACGGCAGAATTGTAACAAAGCAGAACGCTGTAACAAAAGAGATTGAGAATATTATGGGCATCGACAAGGGACAGTTTACCCAGATTGCTATGATTGCCCAGGGCGAATTTTTAAAGCTGATAACAGCCACCACCGAGGAGAGAAGCAGAATATTCAGTAAAATATTCAATACCGGATTCTATAACAGACTTCAGACACATTTCAAAAACGAGGCTAACAAGCTGTACCGTGAATGTGAAAACAACCTGATAAAAGCACAGCAATACATCAGCTCGGTTGTATATGAGGGTGATGACGAGCTTGCAAAGCATCTTGCGGACGCTAAAGACACAGGCGAAGTTACCGGTGATTTGTTTGAGATACTCGAAATCATTACAGAGCGTGACCGTACACAGCTGAAATCGGCAGAGGATACGCTTTCGGAGCTTGATAAGCAGATAAAGGAGCTTTCGGAAAAGTCAGGAAAGGCGGCTGAACTCAGAAAGGCAGCCGAGGAGCTTGCCGCCGCACAGCTTGAGGCGGAAGCTGCTGAAAAAGAGCTTAATGAGCTGCGACGTTTGTCAGATACCGCCGCCGAAGCTTTGAAGCAAAAAGCATCGCTCAGTGAAACTGCCGCACTTATTTCGGGCAGGCTTGAAAGCTACAGCGAGCTTGACAATCTCACCGCCGCTCTTGCAGAGAAAAATGACACACTTTCTCAGCTTACAGACACTGAAAAGGTGCAGGAAAAGCTCGAAAATGAACTTCGTCATGAGTACGAGCTGCTCACAAAGGAATCGGAATCGGCATCAGAGCTGCCGGTTATGCTCGAAAAGCTTTCACGTGAGTCGGAATCGGTTTCATCTTGTGAGAGGGACATACAAAAGCTCGATAAGGCGATTGATGCCTTTAACAGAAAATCCGATGAGCTGAGCACAGCTCAGGAGAAATTCATTTCGGCAAACGCTGATGCTGAAAAGGCAAAGGCAGAATATGAACGGCTGAATCTGATTTATCTAAGCAATCAGGCAGGAATACTCGCAAAAGACCTCGCAGCTGATTTGCCCTGTCCCGTATGCGGCTCTGTTTCGCACCCCTCTCCCGCACCGCTTGTTGACGGTGCGCCTACCGAGTCGGAACTCAAATCAGCGCAGAAAAGTGCCGCCAAAGCACAGAAGCTTGCCGCTGATTACAGTGCCGCCGCTGCGGCTTCGCTTGCACAGCTTGAGGCGGAAAGGGAAAATATATTTTCATATTCAGCACAGTTCCCTGCTCTGTTTGACGGTGCTGACGGTATTCCCGAAATCAGCATCAATGTAAGCAATGAGCTGCACAGTATTTCGGAAAACAAAGCAAGGCTTGAGGGCGAAATCAACAGCTGTAATGAAAAAATCAGGAAATTTGACGAATTAAAGCAGCGGCGCACCTCGCTTGAAGCGGATATTAAAAAGGTCGGCGAACAGCTTACCGAAACACGCAGGAGCATATCGGTAACCGATACGGAGATTAAAAACATTTCAGAACGCACAGCCGCACTTAAATCCACGCTCGTGCACAGCAGTAAGGCTGAGGCACAGAAGGAGCTTGACAGCATAGCCGCCGCTATAGATGAGTCAGAACGCAGTCACAGAACGGCTGAAAAGGCGTACCTCGATAAGAAGTCTGAATGTGACAGTATTCAGGGCAGAATTCTGTCTTTGAAAAAGCAGACCGAAAAAGCTGATGCTGTTGATATCGATACGCTCAATGCTAAGCTCGACGCTCTGACGCTTGAGAGAAAAACTGCTGACGGGCAGAAATCTGCCGTTTTCACAAGGCTCAAAATCAATACCGATACCTTAGCTGCACTCAGGCTTCATTATGAAGAGAATGCTGTGCTTGAGGAGCGGTACAGGTGGCTGCGTACACTTGCCGACACTGCCGATGGCACACTCAGGGGTAAGGAGAAAATTACGCTCGAAACATATGTACAGATGAACTACTTCGACCGCATAATCGCACGTGCGAACACGAGGCTTATGGCAATGAGCGGCGGTCAGTATGAGCTTAAACGCCGTGTTGAATCCGATAATTTCAGGAGCAGGAGCGGT
>CAYMCT010000023.1:0-11316 GCA_964389075.1 uncultured Lachnospiraceae bacterium | reverse complement strand
GCTACACAGACAATGGTATCAAACATCGAGGGCGACCTCTATGAGGTACAGGTTGTTTCATGGTACGACAACGAGAACTCTTACACATCCCAGATGGTAAGAACAATCAAGTACTTCTCAGAGCTTGGTTAATTTGTGAATATAACTTGAAAAAGCTGTGCATTTGCGCAGCTTTTTTTGTGTTCCTCTATTGCAAAAACAGGAAAACAGTGCTATAATAGAATAGATATAGATTGCGAAAGGAGGGGCGATGCTATGATAATGGATTTGCATAACCATACTATTTACAGCTACGACGGGTCAGATACGCCTGAGCGGATTATTGAGAATGCAATCGAAAGCGGTGTTGATGCTGTTGGTATAACCGATCATCAGTTTTCAATAGGCAGAGGTATAAACGGATATAAAGAGCATCTTCTTGAATGTAAAAAGAAGTATGACGGCAGGATAAAGGTTTTAGCAGGTCTTGAGATAGGAACTCGCCCTGCTCCGAATGATTTACTCACATATGATATTGACGGTCTTGATTTTGTATTATTTGAAAGTCTTGACGATTACAGAGCAATGGACTTCTATGAATTTATTGCGTGGAGACGCAGATTCAAATGTCCCGTAGGACTCGCACATTGCGATATATTTGCTATGAGTGAGCGTTATGGCATAGATATGCTCGAAGTGTTAAAGGAAGAAAATATTTTCTGGGAAATTAACACTTCGGGCAACTACAACTATTACTATGATTTTCTTACCAATAGCTCAAAGCGTAATGCTGTAAAGCAAGCCGGAATCGGCGTGAGCGTGGGTTCTGATACGCACAGCATAGTTGAGTACAGAAAAAAACAGCTCATAAGAGCAAATGAATTAGTAAACGAGATGGGTTTAAACCCCCCTTTTAATATATAATAGTTCGAAGTTCAATAAAAAATTTGATAAGGAGAGAATATAAATGGCTGATTGGAAACTGCATACCCCCAATGGCGTTAATGACGTATTGCCGGAGGAATGTGCAAAGAAGAAAGATATAGAAAGCACTATATGGACGGTTTTTGCATCGTTCGGATATAAGGAGATAGAAACACCGTCGTTTGAATATTATGATTGCTACAGCGGCGAAAGCGGTCAGATTACTCAGGAAAAGCTGTACAAGTTCTTTGATGAGCAAGGCAGAATCCTTGCGCTTCGTCCCGACTTCACAACATCAATAGCAAGAATGGCGGCAACAAAGCCGATAAACAGACCGATGCCGTTAAGATATATGTATACAGGAAATGTGTTCCGTGCGGAGCATACAGAGGGTGTGCGTCGCAGAGAGATAACGCAGAGCGGTATTGAGCTTATCGGCTCATACAGTGCTCATGCTGATGTTGAGGTTATTTCTGCTGCAATGGAGGCAATAACAGCTCTCGGCATTGAAGATTTCTCGATGGAAATTGGTCAGGTTGCGTTTTTTAACGGTCTTGTTGAACAGCTTGGGCTTGATGCACAAACAACAGAGCAGTTAAGAGCAAGAATTGACTCGAAGGATTCGCAGGGTATAGAAAATATTATTGAGAATCTTGAAATAGACGGAAACATTAAAAAGCTTATGATAGATTTACCGTATCTTTTCGGTGATGTGTCAATTATTGAAAGAGCAAACGTAAAAGGTCTTAACGAAACCTCAAAGGCAGCACTCGAAAACCTGAAAAAGATTTATGATCTGCTTGTTCTGTGCGGATTTGAGCAGTATATATCACTTGACTTGGGTATGCTCCAGAGCATAGACTATTACACGGGTTCAATATTTAAGTGCTACACTCATGGTGTAGGCTTTCCGATAGCCGCAGGCGGCAGATATGACAATCTTATGGGAATTTTCGGCTCGGATATGGGTGCTGTTGGCTGTGCGATAGGTGTAAACAGAATTATGCAGGTATATAAGAGTGAAAACACGGAAATTCCGTCAACACTCGTATTTGCCGAGGACGGCGCAGACGGTGCGGCTTATGATACAGCATATAATTTGCGTGTAAACGGCTGTTTGACAGAGCTTTATATAAACGGCGGAAGCTTTGACGAGGCAGTTAAGTACGCAAAGGAAACAAACAACACCTGTGTGTTGCGTGTGTATCGTGACGGTCGTCTTACTATATATGATTATGACCGTGACGATGTTATCGAAACAAGCGTAAACGAATTTTTAGGCTACAACGGCAGTGGATTGGCTATGCCGGAGCCGACACCGCAGGAATTAGGATTTAGAAGAATATAAGAGGCTTGAAAAGAAGTAGTGCATATTGTGCAGTTTCGTGAGCGAGGCTATGCACACCGCCAAGAGGGGCGGGCAGCCATAAGGCTGACATTTGGCGTAGCCAAATGTGCTGAACGTGCTGTATGCGAGCGAAAATGTGCAAGAGGCGATGCTTCGCTTTCAAGCCTTGTAAATAAATGGAGGAAGACAAAAATGCGTTACTTAACTGTAGCTCTGGCAAAAGGCAGACTTGCTGAGCTTGCAATGGATATATTTACTTCTATCGGAATGGATTGTTCCGAGATGAAGGAGAAATCAAGAAAACTTATATTTACTGATGAAAAAAATAAGATGAAGTTTATACTTGTAAAAGCTTCTGATGTTCCTACATATGTTGAATACGGTGCGGCAGACATTGGTATTGTTGGTAAGGACACATTGCTTGAGGAGAGCAGAAACCTTTATGAAATGGTAGACTTAGGTTTCGGAAAGTGCAATATGTGTGTATGCGGCAGACCTGAGCTAAAGGACAAGCTTGACAGTATAACAGAGCTCAAGGTTGCATCAAAATATACTAACATAGCAAGAAAGTATTTCCAGGAGGAAAAAGGCAGAACGATTGAGCTTATAAAGCTTCACGGCTCGGTTGAGCTGGGTCCCCTCGTAGGTCTTTCGGACGTTATTGTGGATATAGTTGAAACCGGTGCTACGCTCCACGAAAATGGTCTTGATGTGTTAGAGGTTGTATGTCCGCTAAGTGCAAGATTTGTTGTAAACAAGGTCAGTATGAAGATGGAACGTGACCGTATTATGGAAATGGTAAAAGCTTTTACAGCAAAAACAAGAGAAGAAAGGAACTAATAAGGTGGCAGAATGAGAATTTATCCTGCGATAGATATAAAAGACGGCAAGTGTGTGCGCTTGCTGCGTGGTAGCTTTGACGATGTTACCGTTTACGGTGACGATCCGGCAGAGATGGCAAAAAAATGGGAGTCGTTGGGCGGTGAGTTCATTCACGTTGTAGACCTTGACGGTGCATTAAAAGGTCACGGCGTAAACGCTGAGGCGATAAAACAGATTTGTGCGTCGGTAAGTGTTCCCGTACAGACAGGCGGCGGTATCCGTACAATGGAGGATATCGAAGCAAAGCTTGCGTGCGGTATCACACGTGTAATAATCGGAACAAAGGCTGTTTCGGACGCTGATTTTGTAAAAAGAGCGGTTCAGAAATACGGCGATAAGATAGTAATAGGTATTGATGCAAAAGACGGTATGGTTGCTATTGAAGGCTGGGAAAAGACCTCAGATTTCAAGGCAGTTGAGTTTGCATTAAAGATGAAGGAAATAGGCGTGAAAACGATTATCTACACTGACATTGCAACAGACGGAACTCTTGCAGGTCCAAATGTGGAAGCAATGCGTGAGATGGTAACTGCAACGGGAATGGACATAATCGCATCAGGCGGTGTGGGTAACGCAGAACATATAAAATCGCTTGTATCAACCGGTGTTGAGGGAGTTATAACCGGTCGTGCATTGTATACGGGCGACCTTGATTTAGGCGAAGCGATTGCGGTAGGAAAGGGAGAGAATTAATGCTTGCAGTTGAACGCAGATCGGAAATTGAAAGATTAATAACTGAAAATAAAAGTGTGCTCGTAACCGACCTTGCAAAGCAGTTTGATGTTACGCCTGAAACTATACGAGGCGATTTGCTCAAGCTTGAAAAACAGGGTATACTTGTAAGAACCTATGGCGGTGCAACAATTGTACCAAGCTCAGGCTCGGAATTGAGCTATACAGAGCGTGATGTTGTAAACGCCGAGGCAAAACAGAAGATAGGTATGCGTGCGGCAAAAATGATACGTGACGGTGAAACTATTTTTCTTGATGCAAGTACATCGGCACTGTATCTCGCACGAAATATAAAAGATAAAAAGGGTATTACAGTAATAACAAACTCATCAAAGGTGGTCGCTGAGCTTGCAGACTGTGAAAATATAAAGATTATCTGCACGGGCGGCAGACTTTCATCGAGAAATATGTCGTATGTAGGCAGATTTGCAGAGAGAATGATTCGCAGTAATCTTGTTGCAAGCAAGTGCTTTTTCTCGTGCCGTGGAGTTAAGCTGGATCGTGGTCTTGTAGACGTGTCAGAGGACGAGGCAGAAATCAAACGTGCTATGCTTGAAGCATCAGGTTCCGCAATCTTTTTGTGTGACCATACAAAGCTTGGTAAAACAGCAATTCCGATAATTGCTCCGCTTTCTGCGCTCGACACGCTTATAACAGACGTGCGTCTGTATGATGAGTGGACGGATGAATTACAGAAGCTTGACGTTAAAGTGATTACGGTATAAAATATGGCAAAGAAATATTATGCCGTTAAAAGCGGCAGAGAAACAGGAATATTTGATAACTGGGACAAATGTAAAAGCCTTGTAACCGGCTTTAAAGGTGCACAGTTCAAGGGTTTTGAAACCTTGGCTGATGCCGAAAGTTATCTTAAAGGCAATGATGCCGGAACAACACAAAGAGAAGGTGCTGCCGTTGCATATGTTGATGGCAGCTACAATATAAAAACACAGGAGTTTTCTTACGGTGCGGTTATTTTTTATAACGGTGAGGAAATAACAAAAAGCGAAGCATTCTCCGATCCTGAGCTTGCCACAATGCGTAATGTGGCGGGCGAGATAAAGGGTTCGATGGAAGCAATGCTTTATTGCGTCGAAAACGGAATAGACAAGCTTGATTTGTACTATGACTATGCCGGAATAGAGCATTGGTGCACAGGTGAGTGGAAAACAAACAAGCAGGGCACAATAGAGTATAAGCAGTTTTATGACTGGGTAAAACAAAGGCTTGATGTACGGTTTGTAAAGGTAAAAGGTCATTCCGGCGATAAATATAACGACATGGCAGACAAGCTTGCAAAACAAGCACTTGGTATTAAATAAACTAAAACGGCGGTGATTAATCACCGCCGTTTTAGTTTATTTAAACTCTAATACATTCTGAATTTTCATTGTTGTAGCTCTGTTGGAGCCGTATCCGTTAAGCAAGATATTATTCACATTTTCTGCTGCATATATGTAGTTTGGATCAACGGCAGATACAGTAGCATCGTTTGTTGTGATATTATTTTCAAAATAATTTATCTCTATTTTTGGCTGTGAATATATCATATCACTCCACCTCCGATGTTTCAACTACATTTGAATACTCATTGTTCTCATCAGTTAAGTATTCATCAAGACTTCCTGAATGAAGATATTTAGTTTCATCATTGCTTATATTTATGGATTCAAACAGCATATCCTCTTCGCGTGCCTTAAGGTCAAGGGTTGCTTCGGCACCGGGTGCGTAGATGTTATCAAGAGTGATATTATATATGAGGTCTATTGAACCTTCTGTTGTAACGTGAGTAGGCAATGTGTTAAATAGGTTTATTATGATTGATTCTGCATCGTTTACAAAACCTGTTACCTTATAAATATTACCCTTGTTTGCTTGTACACCGTCGGCGTCTTCTATGATGAAATCTGCATCAAACTCAAAATCACTGCTTGTGACATCTGCAGTTTTCTTTATGTATATTGGCTTGTCCTCGGTAGGAGCAGGAAGTGTTATTGACCACTGGCTGAAGCCATACGTATGCTCATTAACAGTTTCGTGGTCAAGGCTTTGCCAAGTGATAAAGCCTGTTGAAATTGTATTACCGTAGATGTTCTCGCCACCAATGCCTGAGAGTGCATATGATACAGCGTTGCCCTTATATTTTGCGTGTGTGCTTTCGCCCTCAAGAGTTTCATTGCCCGTTGCCGATACGAATGAAACTACAGGATGATGCAGTTCGCTGAAATATGCGTAAATCTTTGTGGGCTGTGATACTTCGTATTCATAAACATTTCTGCTTGAAAGAAGATTTCCGCTTTCATCATACCAACCTCTGAAACGGTATCCTTCATTTTCTGTTACGTGGAGAGTAACTATATCTCTCAATCTGCCGTAACCGTTTTCACGATATGTTTCGGAATCGGAGTCCTTGATGGTCTGTGTCACTTTGCCACCTGCTGAATTATCAGAATAGTGTGCATGCTCCATGTCCTTGGTTTTAACACCTGTTTCCTGTAGATACTCCCATTCTGCAACGAATACGATACCGTCGCTGAAATCAAGGCTTGCAACTCCGTTTTCGCCTCGAACGACAAGGTTGTATTCAAGGTCAAGCGTGTCATCGCTTGTATTGCCGGTTACTGTTCCTGTGTTATATGTAACTGTATGGTCACTTGTAATAAGTGCACCGCCTGCTACTCCGTTGTGTGTGATACGACCTACGTACCAACCTATAAACTTTGTTTTATCGTTTGCCGGTTGGGCATCTTCAGTATTTGTCCATGCGCTGTATATATTGTTTTCAATATCTTCAGTTGATGCCATTGTTATTTCTGTATCTTCCGAAGTCCCTTTATATGTTCCGCCGTTCGGGTCATAGATAAGTGTACCCTCTTTACCGAATATAAGCTGAACATATCTTGCTGTGTCCATTGTAATGCTGTGTGAAAGTGAGCCGTCATCATTTTTAGTAAAATGCCCTGTTTCGTTTGGTGTACAGAATACACCGTTAATATATGCACCAAGCAGATGATAGCCTTCCTTTGCCGTTGCTGAAATGATTATTTCTGTACCGTCATCATATGTTCCGATGTGGTCAGCATCATATGAAACATCGGCTATTTTTTCGCTGCCTATATTTACGGTAGCTGTTCCGCCTTCGGTTGTAGCAACACGGAGCGGGAATGAGGTGGCAAAGGTAATACCATCAAGCAGGTTACCTTCGTTATATTGTCCTGCAATTGTAGGATAGTTAGCATACCCTGTAAGAGCAGTAAATGCAAAAGTAGTTTCCGGCTGATTGTCAGGCACTGTATATATATCACTGTAAGTTCCCCATGCGCCTGCAGCATCGGTAATAAGCCAGCAACGCCATTCTTGGTTTATAGTTGCTGTTTTTGAGAATGAGAAATATTCAGTATAATTCTTGCTTGTTACTTTGGATAAATCAATATTTGCCTGTGAATAAACGGTATGCTTTGTATATCCTACTGAGGCAGTTGACCATTTGATATCAGATGTTTCTTTAATAAGCTCAGCCATCCACATAAAAATATCGTTTCCGGCAGCAGTTTTTTTTGTATAATCATTTTGTGCAGGGCCTATAAACAACGCCATTGTATCATTTGTTGTTCTTCCGGCGTGTGAAAGACCCCAATTAAGAACTGTACCTGAAACCGATGTTGATATGTTCTGATACAGAGATGATTGTTCTTCTGCTACGAGCTCGGCAAACTGATTGCCGTCATATGGTGCAGAAACTCCGTAACCGGATATAGAACCTCTGTTTGTGGAAGCTAATTCCATTTTACCGTCGCTGGATGTTGTTTTCCAGTAGAAGCCATTTCCTGATAAGCTTTCATATCCTGATGAATTATTAAGATACCACGCACCTTGAGAACCTGAGCTCAAGTCACCTGTTGTACTGCTGGAGATGGCAGGATTCTCAAAACTTCCGTTCATGAGATGTGTAGGCAAGTCGGTTGTTTCTGATGCGGATGCGGTAATATTTATCGCAAGCGTACATAAAGCAACGGCTATACCTGAAATAGCTTTCGTTATCTTCATAACACTTACTCCTTTTATAAATACAATTTTCGTATATATTATAGCACTTCAAAAAATTTATGTCAATACTATAGAGAAAAAGGTCGAATTTCAGACTTAAAATATCTTTCGGCAATATAAGGATTTATCGTGCAATATGATAAGTTAAAAATAATATTTAATATTCACTTAACAGCTACATTCTCGCCTGCGAGGATTTTGTTCATTGTTCTTGCGGCACACATTTTACCGCACATTGAACAGGTGTGTTTTTCCTCAGGCGGCAGTTCGTTAAAATATCGTATAGCCTTTTCGGGTTCGATTGCGTATTCAAACATTTCGTCCCAGCAAACTCTCCGTCTGGCATCGCTCATTTTATTATCAATTTCACGTGCATTCGGTATGCCTTTTGCGATGTCTCCTGCATGAGCTGCGATTTTTGCCGCTACAATACCCTCCTTTACATCATCTGCGTTTGGTAAACGTAAATGCTCCGCAGGGGTTACATAGCAAAGAAAATCTGCACCGTGTGCGGCGGCAATCGCTCCGCCTATTGCGGACGTAATATGGTCATAACCCGGTGCAATATCGGTAACGAGCGGCCCTAAAACATAAAACGGTGCATTGTGACAAAGTCTTTTCTCAAGCTTCATATTTGCCTCAATCTCGTCTATAGCCATATGCCCCGGACCCTCTATCATAACCTGAACATTATGTTCCCATGCACGTTTTGTAAGTATTCCAAGCTCAATAAGCTCCGTAATCTGTGATGCGTCTGTTGCATCATATGTGCTTCCGGGGCGGCAAGCATCGCCTAAGCTTATTGTAACATCGTATTTTTCAAGTATATCAAGGACCTTGTCGTAGAACTCATAAAACGGGTTTTCGTTTCCTGTCATTTCCATCCATGCAAATATAAGTGATCCGCCCCGTGAAACAATATTGGTAAGTCTTTTTGTTTCCTTGAATATTTCTACGGTTCTGCGGTTGATTCCTGCATGGATTGTCATGAAATCCACACCCTCTTTTGCGTGTGCTTCAATAACTTCAAGAAATTCATCTGCGGTTATTTCTGAAAGCTCCTTGTCAAGGTAGCCCACTGCGTCATACATCGGTACAGTTCCTATCATTGCAGGACAGGTATCAATTATCTTCTGACGGAATTCATGGGTTTTGCCGTAGCAGGATAAATCCATGATTGCTTCGGCTTTCATCTTAACTGCCATTTCAACCTTTTCCATTTCAACACTGTAGTCGGTACAGTCTTTTGAAATTCCGAGGTTTACGTTGATTTTTGTGCGTAATCCTTCACCCACCCCCTCGGGGCTGATTGATTTGTGATTTTTGTTGCAGGGTATTGCAACCGTGCCTTTTGCCACTCTTTCTCTGAGTGTTTCGACATTGATGTTTTCCTTTTCTGCGACAATCTTCATTTCGGGTGTTATAATTCCCTTTTTTGCCGCATCCATTTGTGTTGTGTAGTCCATAGTTTTGCCTCCTAAAAATTTGTTTTTAGGGAGTTTTGATTTTTATCTAAAGCAGAGCAAATTATTAAGATTGTGCAGATAAGCGAACGAAACTATACTTCTTGTATGTGAGTTTGCTTATCTGTGCAATATGGGTGATTTGCTCAGCCTTTAGAAGAAACCAAAAAAGTGCTGTCCAAAAAAGGACAGCACGACAAAGCCTAACTGCTTTCCGTACCGGCATTATCCGGCCAACGGTCAGCGGGTCTGAGGGTACATCACTTGTGATGTGCCTCTCACTCTCAGCATTAAGCTCCCCGTGCAATTCTATAGATATTGTATCATAATGATATTAACTTGTCAATCGTTTTTATATAAACTACGGAGTGTTTCTATTTCCTTTTTATATCCGTCAAGCTCGTTCGGCGTTTCGAGATAGAACGGTAGCTCACGTAACGACGGATGATTTATAATCCTTTCAAACGCATCAAGACCTATTGTACCTTCGCCTATTTTCTCATGTCTGTCCTTGTGTGCGCCAAACGGGTTTTTGCTGTCGTTTATGTGGATTGCTTTAAGGCGGTCAAGCCCTATTACTTTGTCGAACTCTTCCAAAACTCCGTCAAGATTGTTTACAACATCATATTCTGCATCGTTTACATGGCACGTGTCAAGGCATACACCGAGTTTTTCGTTTAGCTCACAACGGTCGATTATTGCACGCAATTCTTCAAAATTACGTCCTACCTCACTGCCTTTGCCTGCCATTGTTTCGAGCAGGATTGTTGTTGTCATTTCGGGATAAATAACCTTATTAAGTGCCTGTGAAATAAGCTCTATACCTACTTCAGCACCCTGTTTAACATGACTGCCGGGATGGAAGTTATAAAGCTGATGCGGAGTATATTCCATGCGGCGAATATCGTCAATCATTGTGTTGAGTGCAAATTCACGAATCGACTCATCTGCTGAGCATAAGTTGAGTGTATACGGTGCATGGGCAAGGATTGTTTTAATGCCATGCTCTGCACTGTATTCATGGAACGCTTTTATATCATTTTCATTAATCGGCTTTGCAGCTCCGCCTCGTGGGTTACGGGTGAAAAACTGAAAAGTGTTTGCCCCTATTGAAACCGCAGTTTTTGCCATATCAAGATAGCCTTTTGAAGCTGAAAGATGACATCCAATCACAAACATAAGTATTACTCCTTTTATATACGTTTTGCTAATTTTTCTACATTCTCTGCTCTGAACTGCTCAAAGCGGTTTTCTTCTATTGCCTTGCGTATGTCTTCCATAAGGTGATTGTAGAAATACAGATTATGCAGGACGCAAAGACGCATACCGAGCATTTCCTTTGCCTTGAACAGATGGCGGATATATGCTCGTGAATAGTTACGGCACGCAGGGCATCCGCAGGTACTGTCAATCGGATTCGGGTCGGTTTCATATTTCTGATTAAGCAGATTCATTGTACCGTGCTTTGTGAAAATGAATGCATGGCGTGCGTTTCTTGATGCTATAACGCAGTCAAAGAAATCTACCCCACGTGCAACTGCCTCGATGATATTTGACGGAGTGCCAACACCCATCAGATAACGAGGTCTGTCCTCGGGTGCGTGGGGGAGAACAACGTCGAGAATATGATACATTTCCTCGTGGCTTTCGCCTACGGCAAGCCCGCCTATGGCATATCCCGGCAGGTCAAGCTTTGCGATTGTTTTCATATGCTCAACTCGCAAATCGTCATATGTTCCGCCTTGATTGATACCGAAAAGCAGCTGGTCTTTGTTGATTGTGGTATCAAGCTTGTTGAGCCTGTCCATTTCGGCTTTGCATCGTTCAAGCCAACGAGTAGTTCTGTCGATTGAGTTTCTTACATAATCACGTGGAGCCGGGTTTTCAATACATTCATCAAACGCCATTGCGATGGTGGATGCAAGATTTGACTGTATCTGC
>CAYMCT010000022.1:0-11602 GCA_964389075.1 uncultured Lachnospiraceae bacterium | reverse complement strand
CAGAACTATTTTATAGCCTGCTGTTTTCATTTCAGTCTCCCAATGCTCTACAAGCTGTTTACCATAACCTTTATTTCGATAATCTTCAAGTAAGTACAGCATATTCATAAACGGAGTATTATCCCAGAAGAGATTATATCTTAGCCAACCGATAAATTCACTGTTTTCTTCCGCCACAAATACTCTGTTTAATTTTATCGAATTTTCAAGCTCGGTTTTGCTGATGTGCTTATCGTGCAAGCATAACTCTTTTATGTCATTTTCTGTAGCAATTCGTATATTCATCATAATATTTTACTGCTGTCAAGTAACAGTGTTACAGGACCGTCGTTTAACAGCTCAACCTTCATATCTGCACCAAACTCACCATGCTCCGTTTTGATGCCGCTCTTTGAAATGTATTCAATAAACTTTTCATACATTGCATTTGCACCGACAGGCTCCATTGATGCTGTGAAATTCGGTCGTCTGCCCTTGCGGCAATCGCCGTAAAGTGTAAACTGTGATATAACCAATATCTCGCCGCCGATGTCTGCAACGCTCAAATTCATCTTATCGTCCTCATCTGAAAATATACGCAAGCCAACAGCCTTGTCTGCAATATATTTCATATCTGCTTCTGTATCGCCATCACCAATGCCTAAGAATATAAGAAGTCCGTTTCCAATCTCACCGACTGTATTCCCGTCAACTTTCACACTTGCGTGTGATACTCTTTGCACCACTGCTCTCATTCGTTATACCCCTTTTCTTCTATCTCAATCTGCAGCTCTGTCCATTCCTCCATCAAGGCTTCAAGCTCTGTATTCTTCTTATCAGCCTGCTCTGCAAGCTCTGCCGCTTTTTCAAAATTCGTTGCATTTTCAGGCTTTGACATTTCCTCATTAAGCTCGTCTATCTCACCCTCGAGGTTTTCTATAAGCTCCTCTACCTTTGCAAAACGGTTCAGAGTCTTTCTTTTTTCTGCCGCAAGCCGCTTCTGCTCCTGATAGTCCATATTCTTCGGTTTTTCAACCACGACTTCCTGCCTCTGTGCTATTCTTGCCGCACGTGATTCACAGAAATCGTCATAACCGCCGATAAAGCTCTGCAAACCGTCCTCTGTCATATACAGAACCCTGTCCGCAAGCTTGTTTATAAAATATCGGTCATGTGAAACCATAAGCATTGTACCGTCATAGTCAGCCAACGCACCCTCTAAAGCCTCACGTGAATCTATATCAAGATGGTTTGTAGGCTCGTCCATGATGAGGAAGTTTACAGGCTTTAGCATAAGCTTTGCAAGCTCCACTCTCGCCCGCTCTCCGCCCGAAAGCTTTTTAATCTCTTTGAATACGTCCTCACCCTTGAACAGAAATACTGCAAGTGCATTACGGATTTCTGTCTGTGTCATATTAGGATATGTGTCGTGAAGCTCGTCAAAAACCGTCTTTTCCATATCGAGATTTTCCTGTATCTGGTCGTAGTAACCAATCTCGATATTTGCACCTATCTTAACAGTTCCCTCCGTAGGCTCATACATTCCGAGTACATCTTTTATAAAGGTAGTCTTACCGCATCCGTTTGCGCCGAGCAGAAACACCTTTTCGCCCTTTACAATATGTGAATTACAGCCTCTGAAAATCCGCTTTTCACCAAAGCTCATACCAAGATTTTCGGTTATCAGGACGTCCTGACCGCCGCCCGAAAGTGCCTTAAACGAAAAACGTATGTCCTCCTGCTCGCTCTGTGGCTTTACAAGAGTTTTTTCAAGCTTGTCTATAACCTTCATTTTACTCTCAGCCGTCTTTATGTTCTTTTCACGGTTCCACCGTTTTTGCTGTTCAACTATACCCTCTAAGCGCTCAATCTCACGCATCGTATTGGCATAGTTCCTCTCTTCTGTTTTACGCTCAACCTCACGCTGCTTTACATACTCACTGTATCCGCCCGTATACGTGCGTAAACGACCGTTTTCCATTTCAAACGTGCGGTTTGTCACCTTATCAAGAAAATATCTGTCGTGCGAAATGATTATAAATGCACCCTTATAGCTCTGTAAAAAGCCCTCAAGCCATTCAACAGATTCAATATCAAGATGGTTTGTAGGCTCGTCCAGAAGCAGTAAATTCGCATCCGATAACAGCAGTCTGCCAAGCGATACTCTTGTTTTCTGACCGCCCGAAAGCTCGTCTACACGTCTTGAAAAATCTTCCTCAGTAAACCCCAGACCCGTAAGCGCCGAGCGGATACGGCTTTTATACTGATACCCGTCAAGTGCTTCAAAGCGTTCTGTTAAAGAGGTCTGACGTGATACAAGGGCATCTATATCACCGTTTTTGTTCTCTATATCAAAGCGGATGTCCTCAAGCTCGTTTTCAATCGCAATAACCTCATCGAAAGCCGAAAGCATTTCGCCCATTATCGTCTTGTCCGATTCGATACAGGTATACTGGTCAAGATAACCTATCTTAGTAAATTTATTCTTAAACAGCTCACCGCTGTCATAGTCCATAGTTTGGTTTATAATTTTAAAAAGAGTGGACTTGCCTGCACCGTTCACACCAACAAAGCCGACCTTATCTCCCTCGGCTACGTTAAACGACACACCCTCAAACAAAGTTTCGTCCAGAAACATCTTTTTTAAATTACTTCCGTTAAGCAATACCATTTTTCAAACTCCTAAAATTTCTCCATTATATTATAATGAAAAATACCGTTTTTGTCAATCTGTTTTAGATTTATCCTTGACATATTCGGAAAAATATGCTAAAATTAATCAGTAAAATTCAATAATATTCGCAAACGACACATGTAATACCTATGGTATGTAAATCTGATTACGGTACGACTACAAGGTATTTTATGTGTATTTTTTTGCGTAAATTCAAGGAGGATTTAATTATGCCAAGAAATCAGTTTCAAAGAACCATATTCGCACTTTTAACAGTCATTATCACAGTGCATTCGTATGTGTTCTACAGCCTGTATGTATTACATGGCGATTTATTCAAAACAATCACGCAGGAAAGCGGCGTAATCGCTGCCATTAAAAAAATGGGTGGAGTTCCGATGTTCGGTACCAACCTACCGATATGGGCAGTTGTGCTTGTTGAGTTTGTTTTAGCGTTTGGGCTTGAAATGCTGTTAGGCAGTCCGTTATCTTTCAAGCTTGCATGCAAGGTATTTGACCCAAGAGAAACTCACCCTGTATTGTTTGAAACAGCAATTATTTGTGCAACAGTGGGTATTATGTGTCCTGCAATGAGCTTTATTGCAGCATTTTTGTACTATCAGTATTCAGCAGGCTTTAATATTATCACATTGCTTGCAGAGTGGCTCAAGCTTATGTGCTACAATTTCCCGTTCGCATTCTTTACACAGCTGTTCTTTATCCAGCCGTTTGTAAGAACTGTGTTCAAGCTCCTGTTCAGAAAGGATATTGCGGCAAGACAATCTGCATCAGTAAGTGCATAAAATACTTGACAATTTTCAGAGTAGGTATATAATTATAATATACCTACTTTTTTATTTAAGGAGATTAGCCATGAACTACACAAACAATACAGTAACCGATATAAAAATCGCATATATAGGCGGCGGTTCGCGAGGCTGGGCATGGGGACTTATGAGTGACCTTGCAAGTGCCGAGGACATAAGCGGCGATGTTTATTTATACGATATAGATCTTGAAGCAGCCAAAAACAATGAGATTATCGGCAACAAATTCAACTATGCCGAAGGTACTAAAAGCATATGGAATTACAAGGCTTGTGAAACTATCGGTGAGGCTTTGACGGGTGCCGATTTTGTTATAATCTCAATCCTGCCGGGAACCTTTGAGGAAATGGAATCTGATGTACACACACCTGAAAAGTACGGCATTTATCAGTCGGTTGGCGACACTGCAGGACCCGGCGGTATCCTGAGAGCAATGCGCACAATTCCGATGTATGAATTTATAGCCGGAGCTATAAAAGAACACTGCCCCGATGCATGGGTAATAAACTACACCAATCCAATGACGTTATGTGTAAAAACGCTTTACAGAGTTTTTCCGAAAATCAAAGCGTTCGGTTGCTGTCACGAAGTATTCGGTACACAAAAATTACTCGCAAAGGTTGTTGAAGAAAACTTTGATATAAAGGATTTGCCCCGAAATGAAATTAAAGTAAACCCTGTCGGTGTAAACCATTTCACATGGCTTACAGAAGCAAGCTATAAAAACACAGACCTGTTCCCTCTCTACAGAGAGTTCTGCAAAAAATACAAGGACGGCTACAAATGCGACGGTCCCGTTGACAAGAACTGGATGAACAACACATTTGAGAGTGAAGAAAAAGTCAAGATGGATTTATTTAATAAGTTCGGATATATCGCTGCCGCAGGTGACAGACACCTTGCAGAGTTCTGCGAGGGCAAATGGTATCTTGAAAGTCCCGAAAGAGTTAAAGAAATGCACTTTGGTCTTACCACCGTTGCATACAGAAAAAATGAACTGAAAAACCGACTCAGCCGCAGCATAAAGCTTGTAAGCGGTGAAGAAGAAGTTAAAATAAACAACACGGGCGAAGAAGGAATAAACCAGATACGAGCATTGCTCGGACTCCACGAGCTTGTTACAAACGTAAATATACCTAATATCGGACAGATACCTAATCTGCCGATAGGTGCGGTTGTTGAAACGAACGCCGTATTTAGAAGCAACAGCTTAACACCGGTATTTGCCGGCAACATCCCGTCAGAAATATATCCGTTAGTGTCAAGGGTGTGCGCTGAACAGGAAGCCGTTTCCGATGCAATCGCAAACCGTGACCTTGAAAAGATATTTATTGCATTTGCCAATGACCCGCTCGTTACCTGCGGTATAGAAAATGCACGAAAGCTTTTCGATGAAATGGTTGATAACACAAAAGAATACTTAGGTTCATATAATCTATAAAAATAAGGTGTTGCTCACGCAACACCATATTTCATATTCAGTATAGCCGTTCTGATTCCCGATGACGATACCGCAACCGGATAGTTTATAAACATAACATCAGTTGCGCCAACATTTCTGCAGAAACGGTTAAGATTAAAGCTGTTATAATTTCCGCCAAACCCGTTGAATCTTCTCGGGTCAACTATGCACACTTTTTTGTAGTCATTAAAAGCCCAGGTCGCAAAAGCGTTTCCGAACGATTCCTTGATTATTACGAGAGTTTTGTCACTCTGTGCCTCGGTATAGAATACAGTAATTGGATTATCTCCGCCGATAAATGCATAATACGCATTCGTGCCGGTATTAACCGCTTTTACCGTACCGCCCATTCTTGTCATATCCTGATCATAATACACAGTTCCGACCGTTGCATATTTCGGTACAAAACGCTCCAGTAATTCGGGGCTGTTCCTCATCACAGTTCCGGCATACGTTCCTCTTGCAAAGCCTGCGAGCGAACCTACAAACGAATACGACGGAATATTTTCAAAGTTCCACAGCTCAGGTACCGCAATTCCCTGATATTCCATAAACTCTTTATATGCATAATATGCACCTCTTTGAGTCCAGTGATGGTCGGTGCTGAAATATATCTTCTCTCCTGCTTTTTCTGCAAGAATATCATACACATTCACAGGCACAACCCTGTCGCTCAGATTTGCATACGATGTCTGTATACCCGAAAGCTGGTTTGTGTACAAGCCAATCGGTGCATAGTATTCCGATGCAGTAGGCACTATCATATTATACACCGTGATATTACTGTCTAACGAAGCGGCAACGGCATTTATTACCCCTGCATAGTTTTTTGCACTCTGCTCCGAAATCCCCACAAGCTCCATACCAAAGCCGTCAACCACAGTTATTCCTCCGCCCGAAACGACACTGTTGCCCGGCAGACGGAATGTATCACTTCTCACCGAATTTGCGATTGACGCTCCGCTCTTATAGCTCGCAAGCTCACCGCTTATATTAACCTCACAGCCGGTAAGTGTGGTGAACAATCCTGCTGATACATACGTCCTTCCCGATATAACAAGAGGCTTATCATCAAATATATATTCCGTTGGACCTACCCATATATTATTCCGAGACGGAAACACATACGAGGTTACTCCGTCCTTTATGCATACAACCGCACTCAGTGCATTATCCCAGCCCATCGCATAGCCAAGTGCAGGCAATATATCGTCTATCGGTAGATACGCCTGATTTTTATGCATATATGCTTTTTCAAAAAGCGGTACATCTGCATTGTTCACAGTGCATCTGGCTTCTTCACCTATAAGAGTAACCACACTGTATTTTTTAATGTCCCCTACAGCGGTTACCGTCGTATGTACAACATTCTCAAATAACGCTTTGCTCACATAAAAAATACCGTTTTTAAACTCCGCTTTGTATGTATTCTTTATTCCGTCAGCTTCAACCGTACCGTCAGTGCAGATATACGAAGTCTTTCCGTTGTATATACAGATTATTGAATTCTTCTCACTGCTCCATCCCACAGCCGCACCTATTGCATGCAGAGCCTCATCACAAGGGACATATAACTCTCCCTCCGTTGCATACATATACGGTGCATTTTGCAGCTGTACTGTTGTACCGTTTGCAACAACCTTATCGTTGTGTATCTCAAGCGATTCCGCCGCAAATGCCGTAAAGCTTATTGATGCCATTGCCAATATCAATGAAATTATCTTTTTCACATTAAATCACCTTTCCAAAAAAAACACCGGTCACTTCTGCAAAGCCTTAGTGTTCTTTACATTAAGCATTTGTACTCCCCAAACTCCTATAATTATCATAGCAGTTGAAATTACAGCCTCTGCCGAAAGCTTCTCATTGAGGAAAATCACACCCGCAGCAACCGATACAACTGTTGTTATATTTGAAAATACTGTAGTTTTAGCAACCGGCAAATATGTATTTGCATAGTTCATAAGCATAAACGCAGCTACCGACGATACAACACCAAGATAAAAAATACCGGCTGTATATAACGGATTTGAAAACGAGCTTATAATCAATATCGGATTATGTATATTCTCTATCAGTGAAATAGCAACAAACGAAATCAAACCAATCAAAGTCATTGCATACGTCCGTTCAAACACCGAAAATTCATTTGAAATCTTACGGCTTAACACATTATATCCCACCGAAGATAAAACTGCACCAAGCAGCAATAAAATCCCCAAGGGCGCCACTGTTCCTTCAGCATTACCGGCAATAGCCATAATCACCACACCACCCACAGACAAAGCCGTAAACAAATACTGCATCGGTGACGGAACCTCACCAAGAATAAATATTCCCGATATCATCGACACCACCGGTATAAGCGAAATCATAACCGATGAAAACGCACTGGTTGTCATAGCAATCCCGTAGCTTTCAAAAATGAAATATAGCAATGGCTGAAAAACAGACATCAAAACAAGCTTCCATATCCCCTGCTTTAAGCTGATTTTTGTTTTTGTCACAACCATAACCACAGTCAAAGCAACAAACGCAACTATATATCTGTCGGCAATAACCGTAAGCGGTGATGAATGATTTAGAGCAATCTTCGTAAACATAAAGCTGAACCCGAAAATCACCTGTGCAGTCAAAGCCGCAAGCGTAGCCAACAAAATTTTATTATTTCTTTTTAACTTCAATATGTATCCACCTACCCCGGAAAAATCATCCTCCGATTTATTATGTTGATTATATCATATTACATACAAAAACACAAGAAAAAAAATCACGTTACCAAGTCGTTTTACGACAAAGTAGCGTGAAATTTATGGTGGGGCTGAGCATACGTGTCGAGTTTCACGTCTACCAAAAAGTCAATAAACCGCCCTCTTAAGTTTATTTTAAAAATCATGGCACCCACCCGCATCAATATTATATTTTTCAAAAACACATACTATTTCTTCGACAATTTCAAAATCAGTCAACAAATCATTTTTTATTATCCGCTGAATTTCTGATAACATATTTATTGCAACTGTATCAGCTATTTTATCGGCATCAATTTCAAAATCCTTAATATGACTATTTACAAAATCAGATATATAATCTTTCAGTAATTCAAGTTTAATATTCATATTATCCTCCCATAACAGAAATCCTTATATTTATAATAACACATACTCCAGCAAAAGTCAACTATTCACAGTTAAACTTTTTATAGTTATTAGTGTAAAATAAATATATCGACAATAAACTTGGAGGAAATAATTTTTATGAATATAAGTGTTGCTATTGCAAAAAGAATATTGTCCCTTTGCAATGAGAGAGGAATAACCCCAAATAAATTAAGCACAATCTCAGGTATGACACAATCAACAATCAATAATATAATAAACACCGGCAGCAATAACCCAACAGTTTCAACCATAAAGAAAATCTGTGACGGTTTAGAAATAACCCTATCTGAATTTTTTAACGATACTGTATTTGATGAATTAGAACAGGAAATAAAATAACTTATAACAAAATAAACTGTTATCAGTTATTTTATTTCAATTTTGTTTACAGAAAAAAATCACGTTATCAGACCATTTTATGGTACAGTAACGTGAAATTGATTGGTGGAGCTGAGCCATACGTGGTGGGTTTCACGTCCGTTAAAAATGCAATAAGTCGGTCACCTGACCGACTTATTAGGATTGATTTTAAATTTACAAATAATAATAGCATAATCAGATATCTACTTAACTCCATATATTTAACACAAAACAATTATCATCCTTTTGTTTTTTCATAAAGATAGTGATAAATTAACGATACAGCACGACAAAGTAAATGTATAAAAGTATTGTAAACTTTGCTGGAGTGTGATATAATGTTGTGGAATAGGTTAAATAGACATAGCCATGACTATTTTGAAATGGATAGTATGTGTGTATACTATCTATTGAACCTAGCGGAATTGCAGATTCCTCTTGACATGGCGATGTGGCGTTATCATACTATGTTTTTTTGTTTCGCGACAATCAGGTGTTGGGTTTTGTGTGAGGCAGTTTTTATGGCTGGATTTTTAATTGCAAGGAGCTATTTTTATGAGGAAAAGATTTTTTGTTTTTCTATTGATGTCACTTACGATGATTATGCTTGTGCAGAATTTTGTATTTGCAGAAACCGATGATTATCCTTATGCCGACAAAGTTTATGGCAGATATTGGGACACAGATATTGATCCGTGGAAGTTTTATTATAGGGAATGTACATCTTTTGTTGCATGGAGATTGAACAGCCGTAACGGAGTGTCTTTTACTAATTGGTATGGTGGCGTTCAATGGGGTAATGCTGAAACGTGGGGAACTGTTGCTAAAAATTTAGGTATTACTGTAGATAACAACCCGGCTGTTGGTGCTGTTGCATGGTGGAATACAGGTACTTATGGTCATGTTGCTTGGGTGGAATCGGTTGATGGACCAAATGTTGTAATAGAAGAATATAATTATCCGTACGGTAGCGGAAATTATTGTGAACGCACAATATCTGCTTCCAGTCCGACTGGATATATACATATAAAAGATTTGAATCTCGTATCTACCGACACATCCGGCTCTGTCATTGTAACAGAAGGAACGTACTCATTGATGCCGGCTTGTGCTACTGGATCAAGACTTGATGTTTATGGTGGTTCTTCTGTGGAATGTGCTAATATTCAAATATTTCAAAAAAACGATTCTGATGCGCAACAGTTTACTATCACAAACGTAGGCGGACCATATTATAAAATTACTGCAAAATGTTCAGGCATGGTGCTTGATGTGCAAGGTATGTCTACCGAATCTGGTTCCAATGTATATCAATGTAATTGGTGCGGAGGAGAAAATCAAAAATGGGTGTTTTATGATGCTGGAGACGGCTATTATTATATTCGTCCCGCACACAACACAAACTTAAGCCTTGATGTTGATAATGCAGGCAGTGCGGACTACACAAATGTTAAAGTTCACAGCAGTAATGAGTCAAATGCCCAAAAATGGAAGCTTGATAATGTTTCAACAAACACTGCAGGAAGCGTGATAGTGAATGAAGGCACATATTCACTTAGTCCAGCTTGTGCGACTGAATCAAGACTTGATGTTTATGGTGGTTCTTCTATGGAATGTGCTAATATTCAAATATTTCAAAAAAACGATTCTGATGCGCAACAGTTTACTATCACAAACGTAGGCGGACCATATTATAAAATTACTGCAAAATGTTCAGGCATGGTGCTTGATGTGCAAGGTATGTCTACCGAATCTGGTTCCAATGTATATCAATGTAATTGGTGCGGAGGAGAAAATCAAAAATGGGTGTTTTATGATGCTGGAGACGGCTATTATTATATTCGTCCCGCACACAACACAAACTTAAGCCTTGATGTTGATAATGCAGGCAGTGCGGACTACACAAATGTTAAAGTTCACAGCAGTAATGAGTCAAGTGCCCAAAAATGGAAGATGAATTCTGTTGAATATAATGACGAAGATGTTACTGCAAAAATAACTCAATTCAACGCATCCCAAAGCTCTAATGAATACATAACAAATATAACAACAACTAATGTTCCATTAGCAGGCACAGTATGGATTGCCGCATATGATTCAATAAATCGTATGGTGGATATAAAAAAGGTCAGTAGCAACACAGTAGCACAGGTATCTTTTCCGGCAACAGTAGTTAAATTAAAAGCTTTTGTATGGGATATAGAACATATTAAACCATTAACTGAAAGTATAGTGGCAGAATAATAGCTCATACAACAGTTCTCTGGAAATTTATTTAGTTTGTTTTCTACATTAATTTTCGAAAGTGTAGTCTTAAGATTACTATAATTTAAATGACAAATGCCGCTTTTTATGGCGGCTTTTTTTCAGGCACTTTAACAAAGGCGGACAAGGGGACGGTTCTGTTGTCTTGCGATTCCTCACCCAGGACAGGAGAACCGTCCCCCTGTCTTTGTTGCATAACTCCTTTGAGTATCTATAATTCTACATTTATTATACATCAGTATTTCTACAAAGTCAATAAAAAATCACGTTACTAAGCCATTTTACAGCAAAGTAACGTGAAACTGAATGGTGGAGCTGAGCCGTACGTGTCGAGTTTCACGTACGCTAAAAATGCAATAAGTCGGTCACCTGACCGACTTATTAGAATTGATTTCTGTTTTTGGATTTAGAATTACTTAATTATTAAAAGCTTATGTTCCATATGTTTAACTCAACAAAACAGTCCACTTGTGTTATTCCTGTCTATTGATTTACCTTATGTATTTACAACTATAATTAATAATACAATCGACAACCAACGATATTCCTGCAACAATCGCTGAAACTATAGCTAAAATTTTTAAAATTGTAAATAATCCTTTCAAAGAGAACGCCCATGCAATAATTAATAATATTACACACATAATACATATAATTCCTGCAATAAGAAAAATTGTAATGAAATATTTACTGGAAAATTCTCTTCGCTCACGTTTTTTTCTTACTATAGATCGTTTATATTCTTCTTCTTTTTTTTCGGCGTTTACATATTCTTTAATTGCTAATGTCCTCGTTCTGATTAATTCTAATATTTGCTCATTTGTAGCATAAGCAGTAGCATCTTCATATACTTTGTCGGCGACAGAATAAAACC
>CAYMCT010000021.1:0-11963 GCA_964389075.1 uncultured Lachnospiraceae bacterium | reverse complement strand
CTCCTCTATTTTCTGTTAGCCATTTCAGAAAGAATGGCTATACCTACTGCATTATCGGTAGACAGCTCTTTTGTCGCAAAATGCACCGTTGCCCCCGAAATTCCGATAAGACCATCACGGATAATTCCATTAGCTGCTACCCCGCCGGCAACAAGTACATTTTTTACACCTGTTTCGGAAACTGCGGCGGTAATTGTTTTAATCAGAACGTCACGTATATAGCAAAGAACTGTTCTTGCGGTATCCGGATCAGGAGCGATAATCTGTCGCATCAGCTTTGTTTCAACGCCTGAAAGGTTCATATATGCACCGTTTACCGAAAACGGAAGCTTCTGTGATTTGTCGGATTCATCAGCAAGCCTTTCAAGCTCCTTGCCACACGGAAATTTAAGTCCCATAGCGACCCCGATACGGTCAATTAACTGACCTGCGCTTATATCAAGAGTTCCGCCGATTATTTCATTGCCGAAATTATACCCATTAAATTCACTGAGAAGTATTTCGGTTGTTCCGCCCGAAAGATGAACAGACACAAATGGTTCATCAAGAAGTCTGTATGCATCAGCAGAATGGATTCCTGACATTATATGCCCATCCTGATGAGAAAATTCAAACAATGGGACATTTGCCGCTGACGCAACTGCACGTGCGTAGCCATGCCCGACAGTGAATACCGGCATATACGAGCCTTCAACACTTCTCGGTCGGGTACTTACGCCCACAGCGTGGATTTTTCTGTTTCTGATGATATCTTCAAGCATAGGCGGAAGCTCACGGTTATGTATAAATACACCGTCGCTCTGACGTATACCACGCATTCCCTCTTTTACATCAAGAATTTTTCTGCACATCTCATACGATATACCGTCGTAAACCGCTACAGATGTGGTATAATTACTTGTGTCAATTCCTAAAGCTGTCATAGATTACGAAGTACGCTGCCGAGCAATCCGTTAACGAACTTCGGTTCTTTCTCGTCACAATACTTCTTTGCAAGCTCTACCGCTTCGTTGATAGCTACCTTATGCGGTACATCATCGCAATATTTGATTTCATAAATTGCAATCTTAAGAATGGTCCGAGTTGACTTTGAAAGTCGCTTAAACGTCCAGCCAGGCTTAAGATGCTTGTTGATTTCATCAATAATCTCTTGTTCGTGTTCAAGAATACCGTTCGTTACTTCTGTTATATATCCGAGATTCTGCTCACATTCAGGGATTTCTTCGAGTAAATATTTGAGTGCCTCATCCATATTATCTCTCTGTGTTGCAAACTGGAATACCTGTGTGAATACAGCCTCACGTGCTTCGCTTCTTGATTGTTTTTTCATAGTTCAGTTCCTTTCAGGGGATATATTAAATCTATTCTACCATATTACACCGAAAAAATCAAGTGTACACAGCAGAAATATATAATATCATCTGCTCTTTTTCGGCTTGTTGCCGTAATACTGATAAAGATGGCAACGCAGCATTCCGTTATATATTTTTCTGCGTCGGTCAGCCTTTCTGCCGAACTCTGCTTCAAACTCGTCGTGCGATGTGAGAATGTAATATGACCATCTGTCGAGTTCTGCAAAACTCCTCCCTATCGCTTTGTAAAGCTTTTTGCTCTCCGACATATCGCTTAATCTTTCACCGTAAGGCGGATTGGTTATTATAGAACCGCACGGCTTATCGATAATTATTTTACGTGCATCACCACGCTCCACCTTTATAAACTCGGAAACACCTGCTTTTTGAGCGTTTTCTGAGGTCAGTTCAAGTGCGGTTTTGTCTATATCACGTGCATAAATCTCAAGCTTTACATCACTATGAACTTCATCTCTTGCCTCTGCTATAGTGTCGTTAATCATCGAATTTTCAATTTGCGGAAAGGCTTCAAAGGCAAATCCTCTGTTGAGTCCGGGAGCAATGTTCCGTTTGAACATTGCCGCTTCAATCGGTATAGTTCCCGAGCCGCAGAACGGGTCAAGCAGGGGTTCTTCAAACTTCCAGTAGCTTATCATAACCATAGCTGCGGCAATTGTTTCCCTAAGCGGTGCAAGGTTGGATTTTGCTCTGTAGCCACGCTTGTGCAATGCAACTCCGCTTGTATCTATCATAAGTGTGACAATATCATCAATTATAGTGAACTGTATCTGATATGTTACACCTGTTTCGGGCATCCACGATACGGAATACTTCTCGCCGAGCTTATCCGCTACAGCCTTTTTTATCATTATCTGACTGTTACGGTCACTCGCAAGCTTTGAGCGTGTTGTTCTGCCCTTTACAGGAAACGCATCATTTTTTGATATAAACCGTTCCCAAGGCAAAGCCTTTACGCCTTCATAAAGTTCAGAGGGTGTTTCCGCTTTAAACTCTCCTACCTTTATAAGGACACGCTCACCGCAGCGCAGCCACATATTAGCTCTGCATACAGCATCATAATCACCGTCAAAAGTAACTCTGCCGTTTTCAGTCTTTTTTACGTCATAACCGAGTCTGTACAGCTCTTTTGAAACCATTGCTTCAAGTCCGAACAGCGTTGGGACAATTATCTCAAATTTATCGTTCATCTTCTGCGTTTCCTTTTATATTTTTTCTTCTTCTCGTCAGCTAATGACATAGCTTTTCTTGTACGCTTTTTTATCATTGCAAACACGTGCGGTCTTGCGTCCTCTTCAAGTACAAAATCAATTCTACGCATAACAATATTGCAAGCAGCAACGGTTATTCTTACCCTGTCGCCGATTTTGAATATGCGTCCGCTTCTTTTGCCGATGAGCTGATGCTTTGCTTCATCATATTCATAATAATCGCTTGTCATTGTTTCGCACCTTATAAGCCCTTCACAGGAATTTGCGAGTGTTGCAAACATTCCAAACGATGTTACCGACGATATTACTGCATCAAACGATTCGCCGAGGAAATTATTCATATATGCTGTTTTAAGCAAATCGACCGCATCACGTTCTGCTTTTTCAGCTTCAATTTCACGCTCGCTTGAAATAGCAGCGGCTTCGCTTACCTTTGGCTCATAATATCTGCTCTTATCGCTGTTAAGCTTTCCTGATATAAAATCCTTTAAAATACGATGTATCATTAAATCAGGATAACGGCGTATTGGTGATGTAAAATGACAATAATATCTTGCCGCAAGACCGAAATGACCGTTGTTGGTATCACGGTATCCTGCTTTCATAAGCGATTGCAGCATTACTTTTGAAACCATAAGCTCTTCAGCCTTGCCCTTAACAGCTTCAGCAATCGTTTGCAAATCCTTCGGGTGTATGCTCTCGCTGTCAAGCTTGCCTTTTAAGGAATATCCGAAATTTTTTATGAATTCATTGAACGCTGTAAGCTTTTCGTTGCTTGGTGACTCGTGAACACGGTATACAAATGGTAATTCTGCCCAGAATGCTGCTTCTGCAACAGTTTCATTTGCAATAAGCATAAACGATTCAATGAGTCTGTGTGAATCGCCTCTGTCGTCAATTTTCACGTCGACGGGATTACCGTCGTTGTCGCAGACAACCTTTGCTTCAGGAAAATCAAAATCAATTGCTCCCCGTTCTTTTCTCTTTTCAGCAAGCTTTTTAGCAAGCTTGTTCATCTCCTCTAAAACAGGGACAATAAAACTGTATTTCTCTCTCAGCTTTGTATCGCCGGCAAGAATTTTATTAACATTGTTATATGTCATACGTGCTACGGAATGTATAACCGTTTCAGCTATGCGATGACTGTGCACGTTTCCGTCACTGTCAAGCTCCATAATAACCGAAAGTGTAAGACGGTCTACATCGGGATTAAGCGAGCATATCCCGTTGGAAAGCTTTTGGGGAAGCATAGGTATGACCTTATGTGGGAAATAAACACTTGTAGCTCTTTTGAGTGCTTCTTTATCAAGTGCAGACGAGTCCTTTACATAGTGAGTAACGTCGGCTATGTGAACACCGAGAGTATACATTCCGTTCTCACTGATTTCAAGAGAAACTGCATCGTCAAAATCTCTTGAATCGTCACCGTCTATTGTAAATATGATTTTATCACGCAAATCCTCACGGTTTGCAATATCAGTTTCCGAAACAGTATCTGGCACAGAATCAGCCTCGTCAAGTACTTTGACCGGAAATTCTGCTGAAACCGAATTTTCAGCAAGCAAGCCGTTGAGGTTACTTAAAATACTTTCTGCCTTACCAAGAACTGAAATTACTGAGCCGTAAGGTATGGATTTTTCATCATATATGTCGATTGATGCGATTATTCTGTCGCCAATGACAGCGCCGTTTAAATCCGATTCTTTTATTATTATACGTGAGAAAAACTCACGTCGGTCAGGTACTAAATAAAACTTATCGGCTCTGCTGTCAGCAATTACACCGACTATAGCTTTGTTGTTACGCTCTAAAACCTGCGTAACTTTTCCCTCTTTATGCCCTCTTCTGTCACTATCAGAGGAAATCTTTACGAGCACCTTGTCCTTATCATATGCACCGCCCAGATTTTCGTGTGCGACGAATATATCGCTTTGTTTCTCATCATCACATCTGACAAACCCGAACCCGCCTGAAGTATTGCACATAAGAGTGCCTGAAAGTACATTGCTTGCTGTACCTACAGGACAATATCTGCCACGCTTTGAAATATATATTCTGCCCTCTGAAATAAGCTCGTCTAAAACAGCTCTGAGTTCGTCTGTTTCAGTATCGGGCACGTCAAGAACAACTACAAGCTCTCTGAATTTCAGCGGAATGTAGTTTATACTTTGTATATAATTATAAATTCGTTCTTTTCTGTTCATATATACCACCGTATTTTAAAAGCCAAAAAGCTGTACGCATAGCACAGCCTCTTTTATTATTTTATATTGTTGTTGCAAAGTTCAAGGATTTCACGTGCGTATTCGAGAGGAGTTTTTTCGTTTGTGACACAAACCTTGAAATCGCAGTTGTCGTAAAACGGAATACGGTCATTAAAACGCTTGCGTATTGCTTCGATATCCTGATTCTGAAGCAGAGGTCTTGTTGCACGTGCATTTTCAAGCCGTTCTTCTATTACTTCAAAATCAGGTGCAAGATTGATTATAATTCCGTTATTTCTTAACACCGATATATTATCCTTATTAAGAACAACTCCGCCTCCTGTTGCGACAACGTATCCGTTAAGCTCTGCTATCTTACAGATTGTATTATGCTCAATTCTGCGGAACTCATTCTCGCCAAACTCGCTGAATATTCTGTTAATCGACATACCTGTTTCTTCAACAATCATATCGTCACTGTCGATTAGCTTATACTCAGAAATTTCGGCTATTGCTTTTGAGATTTCACTTTTACCTGATGCCATAAATCCGGTAAGCACGATGTTCATAATCCAAACACCTCACTTCTGATTTTATCTGCTATACAATCAGGTAATTTTGTGTCGGTAAAAAGCTCATATGCTACTATTCCCTGATAAATCAGCATACCAAGACCGTTTACTGTTTTTGCACCCTTTTCACGTGCAAGCTTCAGGAATTTGGTTTCCGATGGATTGTATATCATATCAACTACCGCCATATCTTTATGTATAAAATCAAGACTATCAATTTCAGCAATACTGTCTGTCGGCAGACAATCAAGCTGCGGCTCCATTCCGGCTGATGTTGTATTTATTACTATATCAAAGTCCATACTGTCGATTTCGGTTTTAATTCTGAAGCCCATGATATTAAACAAATCATCAGATAAAGCTTTAGCTTTGCTTTTCGTTCTGTTTACAAGTGTTATTGACCTCGGTTCTGCCTGAATAATCCGCATCAGGGTTGGTCTTACTACACCGCCGCAGCCTATTACAAGAATTTTACTGTCTTTAACCTCTATTCCTGCATTTATAAGCGATAAATAGAACCCTTCGCTGTCGGTGGTATATCCGACGAGGTTTCCGTTTCGGTTTACAACTGTGTTTACAGAGCCTAAAAGCTTTGCCTGTTCTGAAATTTCATCAAGATACTGCATTACGGCAATTTTATGCGGTGCGGTTACGTTTATACCACGTATTCCTAATGCACGCATACCATTTATTGCGTCTGATAAGTTTTCGGATTTTACATGAAATGCAGAATACACATAATCATTGCCTGCCACATCTGAAATATAATTATGCATTTTCGGCGAAAAGCTGTGATCAACAGGGTCTCCTATAATACCAAGCTGTAATGTTTTACCGGTTATATTCATTAGTAATCACCTTAAAATTAAAAATTATTGTTGAATCCGTTAAGGAGTCTGGTTGCATACGCACCGTCTACTATTTCCCACGAATAAGAATGAGGCTTCATTCCAGATTCAATTAAGCTGTTGTATACAGTATCGTATGTTTCTTTCGGGATAGTAGATGTATATATCTGATTTTCGATAAAATCGTGAATCATAAACTCTATAGCTTCTCCCTCAGCTTTACCGAACCGACAGGTTCTCTGCTCGCTTTTTTCAAGGTCCTGAGACAAAATCATCAGTTTAATTACCTCAACAGCTTTATCATTAAAACCATTATCGAATATCAGTATTTTTTCAAGCAGCTCGTTATAATCAGCAACAAATCTCAGGTTGTAGCCGGAAAACTTTTCAAGCTCGCCCGATTCCTTTGAGGTTTTTTCGATGTTTTCAAAAAGCTGCTGTTTGAGCACGGGATCATTTGTCGGCGAGAATGAAATCATAAGCTTTTTATCCTCATCATTATAAAGCATCGGATGCGGCATAAGTCCGAAATGCGAACAAGACGCACATCTGAACATATTGATTTTGCCGGCAAGCAAATCAGATTTAAGGTCGGCGCTGTCCCTGACAGTAATCGAACTCCATACCGTAACGTCAGACATCTGTCCGCACGATGGACATTTTATGGATTGTTTCATATTTATACTCATATTAATTCCCTTTTCATATCAATATTTGTAATTATAATAACTATCACTATACTCTACTATTATACAATATATTCGGATAATAATCAAGTATTATTTTGACGCTGTTGCCTTATTCTGTCATAAATCTCTCGAAAGCTGCGTATTATAAAATACAGCAAAAAGAAAGGACAAGAATAATGAAACACTTCAGAACTTTTATTATAACAAAAAACAAAATTAAAAAGGCAGCCGGAGCTGTTCTTGTTCTGACAGCAGTAACGGTTCTGTGTGCTTTTATTGACTTTAAGCCTGAAGCGGTACCTGCATTTTCGTCTGTCAATCCGGCTGACATCATAAAAGAAGGAACGCCGCACGAAAACGACGAATTTGATTATAAAGAAGTAATTAATAAGCTGCTTGGGTTTGATACAAGCAAGCCTGAAACGATAATTGAAAGCTCGTCGGCTGTGTTTGAGGAGGTAGAAAAAAAACCAATCACCACAGAAGCACCGACAACCATTCCCGTCCAAAGCGAAAAACAAGCTGATTCGGAGCTTCCGTCACATGAAGAAATAGCTACGGCGAGCGGACTGAAAATTAATAATGCGACTAATTATAATATAAATCTTGATTTGTTATGTGCCGATGAGCTTGAAATTGAGCTTACAAAAACTGAGCCTGAGGTTCTGATAGTGCATACACATACAACCGAGTGCTTTATAGGCGATGAAATGAGCGGAGAATCTGAACGTACAACAAACCACGCATATAATATGTGTGCTGTAGGTGAGGTTGTGTCAGAAACACTTAACGGTTACGGTATACAGACCATTCACGACAAAACAATACACGATTATCCGTCATATCAGGGAGCATATACTCGTGCACTTGAAACGATTAATTCAAACCTTGAAAAGTATCCGTCAATCAAGATAGTGCTTGATATACATCGGGACGCATATATTTACAGTGACGGCTCAAAGCTGAGAGTGGCAGCGGAAATCAACGGTCAGAATTCAGCACAGGTGATGCTCGTTCTCGGAACCGACAGTATGGGCTTACATCACCCGTACTGGCAGTCGAACCTTAAGCTTGCCGCAAAAATCCAGAATGCCGCTGAAATAATGTATCCGGGGATAATGCGTCCGCTTAACCTGCGAAGAGAAAGGTTTAATATGCACGCTACAACCGGTTCTCTTCTGCTTGAAATCGGTAGTAACGGTAATACACTGAGCGAAGCTAAGCTTGCGGCGGAATGTATCGCAAGGGCTATTGCTGCGGTGCTTCTGTCGTGCTGACTTGTTTTTTCTGAGAAATCAGAACACCAAGAAGAATCAGTGCTACACCTATAATCTGTCCTGCGCCTATAATTTCGCCAAGAAATACTGCACCTATTATAATGCTTGTTATAGGCTCTACTGTTGAAAGGATACCTGCGGTTGTTGCACCCTCGTATTTAATGCCGACCTGCAGCAAAGGCATAGCACCAAGTGTTACGATTATCGAAATCAAAATTGAAAAGCTCCACGAAAGTGGTGATATGTCAAACGAAATACCGTGAATCATTACACCGAAAATGAACATAGAAATGCTCATTACTACCGCAAGATAGAATGTTAATACAATAAAATCAAGCTTATAAAGACCTGACTTATCCATAAATATCACGTAAAAGCTATAAAATATTCCTGAAAGTACAGCAAGTACTATGCCTGTTTTGTCGGCAGCGGCGTTCACATCAGTGAACATAAAAATACCGACTGTTGCTATCACAACTGCGCTTAGTGTTAATCTTGATATTTTTTCTCGGTACAATACTGCTGATGCGATAACGATTATTATCGGATATATAAAGTGAAGTGTAGTTGCAAGCCCTGTTGAAATATAGTTATATGACATATACAGCGAAAGAATAGGCATAACACCGCCAAATATACTGAGCAACGAAATGTCACGCAGTTGTTTCCTTGTGACTTTCAGAGAACGTTTGTCGGCTTTTATAATTACATACAGAAGCGGCAGTGAAACAGCACTTCTTAAAAAAGTAAGAGTTATTCCGTTTACGCCGCCTTTATATGCGATTGCAGTAAGAGCGGGTAAAACTCCGTATAAAAACGCTGAAAACAGCAGATAAAATTTGCCTTTTGACATACATAAAACTCCTTTCTCAAAATTTAAGAAAGCAAAAAAATATATCCGTTCGCTTATCCGGGATTATATATAATCTTCCCTGATAAGTGAACGGATATACATTTTAATCATATATTGAATTTTTAATCTTTGCCCAGTATTCTTTGGCGGCATTTTCTGTTTTATTATCGCCATATATATAATATTTTTTGTCCTTAATATTATCCGGCAAATACTGCTGATTAACATAATGGTTAGGATATGAATGAGGGTATTTATAATCTATACCGTGACCAAGTTTTTGTGAACCGCTGTAATGTGCATCCTTCAAATGGTCAGGAATATCACCGGTGTCGCTCAGCTTTATATCCGATAACGCTTCATCAATAGCACAGATTGCACTGTTTGATTTTGGTGCAGTCGCAAGCAGAATTACAGCCTCTGCAAGCGGAATTCGTGCCTCCGGAAATCCTAATTGCATAGCACTGTCAACACACGATTTAACAATTGTAATCGCCTGCGGATATGCCAGTCCTATGTCTTCAGCTGCCATAACAAGTATTCTCCGGCAAATGCTCGGCAAATCGCCCGCAGCAACAAGCCGTGCAAGGTAATGGATTGCGGCATCAGGATCGGAGCCTCTTACAGATTTCTGAAACGCCGACAGAATATCATAATGACTGTCACCGTCTTTGTCATATCTTAATGCCTGCTTCTGTACCGCTTGTTCTGCAAGCTCAAGAGAGATGTTAACCTTGCCCTCTTTATCGGGATGTGCCGCCAATACAATCGCTTCAAGCGAGTTCAGAGCTTTTCTGACATCACCGTTGGCAGTGTGTGCAATATGAGTGAGTGCAGCTTTTTCAACTGATGTTTCATAGCTTTTAAATAAATCATCAGTCAGAATCGTTGCAGCACGTAAAAGTGCTTTTTCAACCTCATCGGCAGATAACGGCTTGAACTCAAACACGATGCTTCGTGAAAGCACGGCGTTATATACGTAAAAATACGGATTCTCGGTTGTGCTTGCAATAAGAGTAATCTTACCGTTTTCCATAAATTCCAGTAGTGATTGCTGCTGTTTTTTATTGAAATGCTGTATCTCATCAAGATACAGTAATACTCCTTCAGGTGCAAGAAATGAGTCGAGCGTACCCACTATATTTTTGATGTCTGAAACTGATGCTGTGGTCGCATTTAAGCGGTGCAGGGTTTTGCCGGTTTTTGCGGCAATGATGTTTGCAATAGTAGTCTTGCCTACCCCGCTCGGACCGTAAAAAATCATATTCGGAATCTCATTGTTCTCTATGATACGGCGCAACAGCCTGCCTTCACCTATTAAATGTGACTGACCGACTACATCATTAAGAGAAAGCGGTCTTATCCGGTCTGCAAGCGGTCTTTGCATAGACATCATCCTTTCATTTTCTTCTCGATTTCTTCTTTGAGATTTATAACCGCTTCTTCCGAAATGGTTGTCATAAACGACCGGTTACATTCGTCAATTTTCTTTATCTTTTCAAGTGCATCCTTGTAATTGCCGAGCTTATCGTCTATCTGCGCACCGTGATACCATGCCTCAACGAATTTCGGATTGCTTTCAAGAACAGAATCCGAAATCTCCTTTGCGATCTCGTATTCGCCACGGTTATAGTGACAAATCAGCATATTATCGCATATATCACGGTCATCACTTGCGTAGTCGTATGCTTCCTTACAGAAATTGAAGGTTTCCTCACTCATAGGCTCTTTTATGAGCTTAAAATATCCAAGCATACCGTAAAGCATCATACTGCGGTATCCGTCATCGTAAAGCTCTGTAGCATCAGCTAACGCTTCTTCGAGATTTCCCTGCTTGTAATAGCACATACATCTCTGAATGACAGCACGGCCTCTTGATTCAGGCTTGATTTTATAGCACAACACGTTGTTTGCTATCTGTGCCGCTTCGTCAATATCGCCCGTTCTCAATAGAATATACGAATATTCCATAAGAATATCTGTATTTGCACGTCCGGTTTTAACAGCCTTGCTGAGCATTTCCTTTGCTGACTTATAATCTGCTTCAGCAAAAGCTTTTCTGCCACGGATTCGGTAGATATCCGGAAGATAATGATATAATCCATATAAAACCAACGCTGCTGAAACTATCAAACCAATCAGAATACTTGATTTATATGCGAAGAAAATAACAGCGCCTATTATAAATGCAACTAATAATTTCATAATGTACTCCTATAAATATCTTAACAGGGGTTGCCGTAAAACGATAACCCCTGCAAATTCAGTCAAATTATTAAAACTCTGCTGTACCGACGGTTCTCGGGAACGGAAGTACGTCACGGATATTCGACATACCGGTGATATACATTACAGCACGCTCGAAACCAAGTCCGAAGCCGGCATGCTTGTTTGTTCCGTATTTGCGTAGGTCAAGATACCAGTCGTAATCTTCAGGATTAAGACCAAGCTCATTCATTCTCTCAACGAGAACATCGTAGTTTTCTTCTCTCTGGCTTCCGCCGATAATTTCGCCAATACCCGGAACTAAAACGTCCATTGCGGCAACTGTTTTCTTGTCATCGTTAAGCTTCATATAGAATGCCTTGATTTCCTTCGGGTAATCTGTTACCATTACCGGGCGCTTATATACAGTTTCCGTGAGGTATCTTTCGTGTTCTGTCTGCAAATCTGAACCCCACTCTACCTTGTACTGGAACTCGTCGTTGTGTTCCTTAAGAATTTCGATAGCTTCAGTATAAGTAACGTGTGCAAAATCGTTCGAAACCACGTTATTAAGTCTTTCAAGCAATCCGTTATCTACAAACTTGTTGAAGAATTCCATTTCTTCCGGTGCATTTTCAAGACAGTAGTTAATCATATACTTTAACATATCCTATGCAAGACGCATATCATCATTAAGGTCTGCGAACGCAATCTCAGGCTCAATCCTCCAGAAC